>NZ_ASZT02000047.1:0-33505 GCF_001006065.1 Sphingobacterium sp. IITKGP-BTPF85 | reverse complement strand
TTTCCTCAAATCAGCATCCAGCTTCATTCCCCTCACCGTTTTTATACCTTCGATAAGTTTTCCGGCTTTCCATCTTTTTATATCATTCAATCGAAATCCCTCTCCCATGAGTTCGATGCGGCGCTCTCGACGTATTTCGTACAGTAAAGGAGTCACCACATATCCATAATCAACCGCACGTGGGTCTGCTGAAACCATTGCTGTTAAATGTGGCATACCTACACGGTCACGAAGTAAATTAATACTTTTATCCAGATCAGTTTGACTTAGCGTTTTATTAATTTCATACTTCGCCTCTGCATAATTCAGCAATACCTCTGCATATCTAAAAATAAAAGCATCAATATCCGATTGATTCGCAATCTCTTGAACAGGATCACTTGACCGCCCTTTGATTAACCAATATCCACTAGAAGTCTGAGACGTTCCGATCAAAGGTAGCCCATAAGCAAGTGGTGCAACCGTACTCGTACCTATCCGATAGATAAAACCCGGGCTGGCAACCGTTTGCTTATACCGAGGATCTCTATTCTCCGCTTCTTTAGCAGGTTCGCTATCATCCGTTGGAAAAGAAGTCAAACCGCTAGGTTTTCCATCTTTATACAAGTAAGCCTCCATCAGATCCTTACTGACACCTGTATTATTCTCATTTGCAGTACGCGTATAACCTTGCGTCAAAGTTCCAATAATATAAGCCCAATGCATAATCGACTCAGGGTTTGGTTTCAGATCAGTCTGCGTAAATAAATCTTGATAATCTTTATCCACATTTCCTGTAGTATACAAACGGTACTTTCCACCATTTATCAAAGCCTCAGAAGCCGTTAACGAAGCCTGCAGTACAGGCAGTGGATCGCCCAAGCCGTGATACTTACGAAAAGTTCCTTCCCATAAAGCGATTCGTGACAACAAAGCATTTGCAATATCCTTATTTAGGCGCCCCGTTTCTTCAGAACCTTTTTCAGGTAGATTACTCGCGGCATATGTTAAATCCAACAAAACCTGATCCATCACTTCATTACGCTTGACACGAGGTCCATACAATTCTGGAGAGGTCTCATCCAGATCCGATAGTACCAATGGAACATCACCAAAAGCCGTTACTTTTTGCCAATAGAAGAGTGCCCGAAAAAAACGCACTTCGGCAGCATAACGCTCCTTATTGGTCGATTGTACTTGTTCATAACGCTTAAGGAAGTAATTACATCTACGAATCGGGAGCCAGTCATCAGTAGCCCAACCTCCGCCAGCAGAAGGGACTGAAACTGTACCGCCCAACAAAGCATCTGAAGTCGCTGGAAGCATATTATCCGAATTATTATCAGCCGAATAATTGTTCACAAATGGTAAATTATTATAAAATAGATTGGCAAACAATTTTAAATCGTTTTCACTTTTAAAATATGTCACCTCACTAAATTCATTTTTAGGATAACGATCTAAAAATCCATCATCCTTACAGCTATTCAGACTAAAGAAAAGACCTGAAGCGAGCAATATATTCAAATATTTATGGTTGTATTTCATGGCTAGAATGTGATTTGAGCTCCAAAGGAGATATTTTTACTTAATGGATACGCAGTTCTGTCTAATTGCTCTGGATCAAAATTGTCAAACATCTTGGTAAAGGTGAACAAGTTTTCTCCAGAGAAGAATAAGCGGATCTTTTCAATTTTCGCTCGTTTCAAAATCAAACTTGGCACAGAATAACCGATCGTGATATTTTTGATGCGCATATAAGAAGCATCCTGCAGATAACGGGTCGAAGTCACCGTATTACCATTCCCTCCAAAACGGAGACGTGGAAAATACGCATCTTGATTTTCTGGCGTCCAGAAGTCCATTTGATTTTTAGTTGGCACATCCCATTCACCACCACCAAATGCATAAAAATAAGTACCACCTACTACCGCATCACGACGTCCTACACCTTGCAAGAATACCGATAAATCAAAGTTTTTATAATCAGCACCGAAACGCATACCATAGGAGTATCGAGCAGTTTGGTTACCGATAATACGCATATCACCCGAATTACTTAACGTATTGCTACCATTATCAATTTTTTTATCCCCATTCAAATCTTCAAAACGAACGTCACCACCAAGCCACGTTCCCGAAAAAAGTCGTTCTTTATTCAAGCCATCATTCGCTTCGGCATCACTCTGATATAATCCATTGGAAGTGTAGCCCATATTTCATCGATTTGCTTGCCGACATAATGTGACGTTAACTCACCCGTTGGGTTAAGGTCATATTTGGTGATCTTAGCCTTATTATCACTCATATTAAAGCTGACAAAATAGTTGAAGTCATTGATCTTATTGTTGTATTTAACTTCAAACTCCCAGCCTGTTGTTTTCAGATCCGCCGCATTTCTATTAGGAGCTCCAACACCCAGAATCGCTGGCAAAGGCTGTCCACCCACCAACATATCACGGGTATCTCTGCGATATAAATCAAATGAACCACTCAATTTATTGTCCAACAGGGCGAAATCTAAACCGATATTCTTAGACGTTACTTTTTCCCAGGTAAACAACGTACTTACAAGTCCAGGAGCTGTAATATAGGATTGGTTAGCATTTCCAAATATATAATTGGTCGTACCATAAGGCATCGTCGCAATGTATGGGTATAGTGAACCATTAGTCGGATTGCTATTCAAATCAATACTTTGATTAGGTAGTGTACCATAAGAAGCCCTGATTTTTAAATCGTTGAAAGTTGGTTTCAAGAAACTTAAATATTCTTCATTCGAAAGGCGCCATGCAACACTTGCCGAAGGGCTAAAGACATAGCGTTTATCTGCAGCAAAACGTGAAGAACCATCATGTCTACCGTTGATTTCTATTAGATAACGATTATCATATATATAATTAACGCGAAAAAACTGTCCCAAAAGCGCCCAATCCAACGGTAGAGAGCCTACGATAGGCTTATCGTCATTATTTAAATTGAGGTATGGAAAATCTTGATTCAATAGGTTTTTAGCACGTGCACTAAAATTACTATAAATCTTTTCTTCCCTGTTATATCCTGCCATAGCTTTTAGATAATGCTTTTCAGCGAAGGTATTTTCATACTCAGCATAAATATTGATCGCTGTATAACGATCCTTTGAGTTACTCTCAGAAACCCAAGGCACACGGTTATGTGGGTAAGGTCCTACAAGATAAGCATTGTCCGGATTTGTAGGATCTTGACCAGCAGGAACCGCTCCATATTCATCATATGATTTTGTGTTGATCTTATTGTTATAATTATAGCTATTCCAAGTCAAATCCCCAACCACTTTAAAGTTTTTAAGCGGATGAATATTGAATCCCCCAGTCAACCAGATATCGTCGGATTGATAAGTATCACGTCCATTATACTCGTTCATAGCAAATGGATTGGTCGTACTACCCTGGCCCGAGTAATGACCATCTGGATGTCTAATCGGAATATTAGGTCTTAAATCTGTCGCAATACGATCTCCAAAAATACCCTCAATAGCGGCAGATCGCGCGGGCTTGTCATCCTCCTTACGATTTAAACGAACCTTAGCATTCAGATCCAACCAAGAGGTTACCTTAGTCTCCAATCCCATATTGACATTATAACGCTTGTATTTTTGGTTCGCCGATTTAAACAAACCACCTTGATTTAAGTATCCCAGTGAAGTGTGATATTTTATTTTCTCACTACCTCCAGTCAGACCCAAATTGTGTTCGCTCATAGGCGCCCATCCCGGAAACATTTCTTCCCACCAATCGGTATTGCCAACATAACGGTAGCGTGTAGGATTACTTGGATCAATATAGACCGCATTTTCAGGAATTGGATTGGCCATGTATTCCTTCATTTTTTCAATATCAGTATCTGTCCAAACTTCCGATCCACGACCACCACCAGAAAGGTTACCCGTCAGATCCGCATATTTATACATATCTACATATTCTAAAGAATTGACCGTCTTTGGAATAGTGGTCGGTCTGGAAAAACCTTGATTGAAAGAATAATTGACACGTGTTCCCGAATTATAGTTTCCATTTTTGGTCGTGATCAAAACAACTCCATATGCTGCACGTGCTCCATAAATAGCAGATGCTGCTGCATCTTTTAGAACCGTTACGTTCTGCACATCTTGCGGATTGAGCTGATTGGGATCCATCTGAACACCATCGACAAGAATAAGTGGTCCGCCACCATTCAACGAAGTATAGCCTCTTATATTAAAATTAGCACCAGCACCTGGGCGACCATTGGAAATTCCGATATTTAGGTTAGGAACTGCACCTTGTAAACCAGCACCTATGTTCGTAATCATACGATTTTCAAGTACTTCAGAACCAACAGAACTGACAGCGCCAGTTAGGTTAATTTTTTTCTGAGTACCATAACCAACCACAACCACCTCATCCAAACCACTCATAGTTTGGGTCATTGTAATGATTAAATTTGCAGCTGTTGCACGAACTTCCTGAGTTTCATACCCCACAAATGAAACAATAAGTGTCGCATTCTTATCAGCAGTACGCAGTTGAAACCGACCGCCCTCACCACTCACCGCCGTTTGCGTACCACCCTTAATTTTAATCGTAGCACCCGTAATCGGCATTCCTTTGCTATCCACAACTTTACCCGATAGGTTATCCTGCACCGGTTTCTGAGTTTCTTCAACTTCTAAGGATACCGGCTTACTACTAACAATGATCGAACTATTTTTAATTTTAAAATTTAAATTCTGATGCTCAAAGATCTTAGTCAAAACTGTTGATACCTTTTCATTTTTAGCATTAATGGTAACCGGTTTAGCATTAATCAACATACTCTCAGTCACCAGAAAATCATAACCCGTCTGTTTTCTAACCTTTTCCAAGATATTTGCCAGCGGAGCATTTCGCTCCGACAATGTTACATTTTGAGCAAATGAGCTTCCATTCACCCTGAGTACCATGGCAATCATTAATACAACAATCAGTTTCATAACCAATAGGATTTTAGCTACGCCCATAGTAAAAGGCCGTAGATTTGGTCTTAAATTTTCATACATTTGTTAAGTTTGGTTATACGAATATCAATACATTGTCCAGATGGCTGATATTCGTGGTTTATAATACATTAGCAATAAATTAAATCGTCCAAACAAGACCAGGATTTTGATTAGCGTCAATCCTGGTTTTCTTTGATTACTATAGTGGTATAGCTATTCCATCACAATAACCCTCCTTCCCTTGATCTTGAAATGCACCGCATTCGTCAATTCCAATATTTCCAATACCTGATCTATATCCTTATTTCGAGATACCGTACCATTAAATTTTTCTTTAGATATCACTCCTTGAAATGAAACATCGATATTGTACCATCGTGCAACTTTTCTCATGACACTTTCAATACTTTCATTATTGAATCTAAAATATCCCTCTTTCCAAGCCACTGCTTCCTCCAGATCAACTTCCAAGACATCAATTCCATCTTTCTCTTTGTTAACGCGAGACTGCTGCCCTACATTTAAAATTGAAACTACATCGTCATTTTTAACCTTTACACGTCCTTCCAGTAAGTTGTTTTATATACTTTTCATTATCGTAAGCATTGATATTAAAATGAGTCCCCAATACTTCTACAGTCTGTTTTCCGCTGACAACGCTAAAAGGGACTTTTTTATTCGACGCTACTTCAAAATAAGCTTCACCTGTCAAGGTTACCTTTCGCTCCTTTTTATCAAAAACAACAGGATATTTTAAGGATGATCCAGCATTTAACCATACCAGCGTACCATCAGGAAGGTTGATGGTATAGGTTTCTCCGTTCATAGTTGCAACGGTATTTAATTTCATTCTTCCAGTAAATGTATGATCAACCTCATATATCAAATTGCCATCTGCAGCTTTAGTAATCAGAGCACCATCTGCCTTTACCGTTTCACCAGTCTTGATCTCGGATAATTTTATTTCCTTGCCGTCTGATAATGTAAGCGTTGCAGATTGCGTACCCGGCAATATGACAGTATCTACAGCCGCTTGTTTAGGATCACTTCCATTTACATTTCCATTGTTTTGGAAATAAAAAAGCAAACCCATAATAAGGAGAGCTGCGGCCGCAATACTCCACCATTTCTTTGGATATTTTTTATTCTTTGGAAATTGTTCTGCAGTTATTCTATACATAATATTTTCATGCATACGATCGCGGATCATTTCCACATATGGTACATAACCCTCAGGTAGTTCTAAGATATCATCCTTGTGTTCACGATACCAACGGTCAAAATAATCCTGTTCCTCAGGACTAGCTTGACCTAGTTTTAGCTTATAGGCTATCTTCAACAAAAGTTCTTTGTCGTATTCTTGAATCATAATTTGGGGTAATTTGAAGATATAGTACTGAAAAATCAGACCGACCCTTAGTCAAGATGAAAAAAAATTATTTTTCGAATAAATAGAATAACACAAGCGGAGAAATTGTGACCAGATCAGTACGCAATTCTTTTAAAGCTTTGGAGATATGTGCTTCAACTGTTTTTTCTGCAATACCTAATTCAACGGCGATCTGTTTATTAGGCATTCCTTCTTCACGGCTCAATTTGAAAACAATGCGACATTTATCTGGTAATCTATTGATAGCAGCAGAAATACGTTCAATCATTTCTTTTTCTAAAATGGATTCATCTGCCGATGGAAGATTAATCGATGAGGCATAATCGGAAATATACTTTTCTTTTTGCTCAGCCTTACGGTATTGGAGATCCAGCTGTTTAATTACCTGATATTTTACCGCTACAGAAAGATATGTCGCTAATGAGAATCGAAGAACCAATGTATGCCTACGGCTCCATAAACTACAGAATAGATCTTGTACACATTCCTCTGCTATCGTAATATCATCAAGCCGATGAGCCGCAACAACAAGCAATTTGTTCCAATAGCGGTGATAAAGCGCAGAAAGTGCCTGCTCATGATCTTTTTTCATAAGATCAAGCAGTTCAATATCTGAATATTCATCATAACGCTTCATAAGTCGATACAGATTCAATTCTTTGAAATTTGAATCAGAATTGGTTTGAATGATTTGATAAACTTACGAATATCACCGTAGATATAAAAACAATTCTGAAAGTTTACATCAGTACAAAAAATTCATTTAAAAGATAGTTTAAAATCGAAACAGGTCAACCTTCAGGAAATAATTGCAAAATAAAGCTCAATCAACGAACTTTCCGCTATTATTAACCAAGAACAGAGAAACAAAACCTAATCAAATCATTTCACCTAGAGATTTTATTACGATAAATATAAGAGATCGCAGGTATGACCAATACAACAAGTAATAGCAATATAAATGCAATATAAATAAGGTTCAGTGATATTACAAAGAAAGAATTGCTTTTAGCCTAAATAAAGCTAAAACTATTATGATAATGGCGAACTGATAAAGAAAGTGGAGTTTCAATCTTTGGAACTTACCTAATTCCGGATAAAAAAAGATGGTTTTTGGTTATTCGAAAATACTAAAAGAGATGGATAATCTTGTCTGACTATCCATCTCTCTTGCATTTTATAAAAAGAACATATGGCGATAAAAAAGCAAACCACTGATTTAATTCTCCATAGAATTACCTAAATAAAACCAACTTGCTTCCTGAACGTGCTTTACTTTGGTCAATTCAAAAATCAGTTCTTCAATCTTATCGTCACTTTTACCAACGGTGGAAAGTTTTACATTTAATATGACTGTGTTTGCATTCTCGACAGATACATTGCGTAAGACAGATCGTAGCAAATATGTATGTCTATTCTCAATCTGACCAACAATATGACTCCGGATATCCGTTTCATCTTCAACTTTACAGGTTACTTTGATTAAATAAAAGGCTTCCTGTACTTTTCTGCTTTTATACGATTTTAATGCTCCTAACCAATCACTAAAAGGTCCCATTGCAATATGAGTAAACAGGATCGCGCCGGTCACAATAGTAGCTTCGATATATAAGGCCATACCACATAACGTGCCGACCGCGGCCGAACACCAAATCGTTGCGGCGGTATTGAGTCCACGTATCGTCAATCCATCTTTCATGATAACACCTGCGCCAAGAAATCCTATGCCCGTCACAATCTGTGCTGCAATACGTCCTGGATCGCCACCATCTGCACCATATAGGTATACAGATAACAACATGTATGCGGCGGCTCCAATGGATACCAGCGCATTTGTACGTAGTCCGGCGCTCTTGTCCCGCCACTGACGTTCTGCTCCTATTGAAAGTCCTAAGGCAAATGCGATCGCAATTCGAGTAATAAAATCGACCGAATCTAAATAACCAGTTTGTATGAGTAAAAATTGAATGTTCATGCTTGCAAAATATCTTTTTAAAGTTAGTCTTTACTTCTTTAAGTAGATATGAAATCTTCACTTAAAAGAGCTTTATCCAATTATTATGATTTTATGTTAATTTCTACTTCTATTGAGTGCGATCAATAAACTTCTGAAAGGATCAATGACCACGCCCATCGACCATACTTTGTATAAATTCGTTTATGTTTAAGTAGCACTATAGCAATCAAATCGTATATACACAAAATTGTTTTTAGATCATTTTTATTAGATTTAAGGCATGAAGCTTATAATATTTGATTTAGACGGAACATTATTAGATACGTTACAAGATTTGGGTGATAGTTGCAATATGATCCTTGAGCAATATGGTTATCCAACTCATCCTCTTGAATCTTACAAGAAATTTGTAGGGAATGGTGTCCGAATGCTTATCGAAAGAGCACTGCCTCAAGATGCGAGGACAGACGATACTATAACCCACCTACTTTCAGCATTTAAGAAATATTACGAAGAAAAAGCCGAGAGCCATACTAAACCATATGCCGGTATTATTCAATTATTACAAGATCTGCAATCGTCAGGTTATTTAATTTCGATTGCATCTAATAAATATCATGAGGCTGTCCTGCCATTGGTGGCAAAATATTTTTCAGAGATTTCATTTGATCTGATATTGGGTCATCGAAATGGACATCCGGCTAAACCCAATCCTGATATTGTATTCGATACGCTCAATATACTGAACGTAAAACCTGATGATTGTTTTTATGTCGGTGATTCGTCGGTCGATATGGATACTGCCAACAATGCTGGTGTGCAAGCAATCGGGGTCTCATGGGGCTTTCGGGAAGTCGATGAATTGAGGCGACATGGAGCAACATTTATTATTGATGAACCGAAGCAACTGCTGGATATTTTGACATCATCTTCGATATCGTTAAAATAATTAAAACCATAAAAGCACATCGCTACGTTGCATCACCAAGAGTTAGACTCTTTTTATTCACAGTCAACGCGATGTGGCTTTTCATAAGTGTATAAATAATTAGTATTTTAAAACTATCTCTATTCATGCACTATGATTCGATTTTTTCAATATTTCTATAAGAGGCATCTCATTAAAAGATGATATCTTTTCTTCTACTTTCGGGCATCACTTTCAAGAGTTCCATTTTCCCATTTTTATAAGTACCTTCAATAACCGTGTTTTTAAAAGCATGTACTTTAAAATTCACATCCCAGTCTTTTGGCCAAGCCGGCAACATATAAATCTTATCTCCGTCACATTGAACTAACATCTCCTGTAAGGTATTCATCATATTGCCAACACCGTCATAGTCTGGATTCCAATCGTGCGGGCTATCCATGTATCCTTTAAATCGAAAACCTTTTAGATATGCACCGCTACGGGCTTTAATATCTTTGGCAGCTTCTGCTGCAAGACCCAAACGAGCCGCAAAAATTCCTGTTTGATACCAGCATACCCGACCTGGATTGGGCATATTGAAATAGGCTCGCTCAACTTCTTTAATATTGGGTTTATGGATCCCATAAATCCGAAATGGAAATAAACAATATAAATCCGGTGCATCATAATTTGTTCTTTGAGGATTATAAAAAGCGGCATTGTCCACCACAACATTCCCAAGACTATCCTTTTTCTTCGGCAGATCGGGAATAGTGGACAGCATAGTAGTCCAATTCTGTTTATCTTCAGGAGTTAATGTACTTTGAGGTAGTTTTAAAAGTTCTTCTAATACATAATGTAGTCCGGCAATAGAAGGCATATCATTGACAACATCCGTCCAATATGTTTCTAATCCGTGGCTTGGAAAAATATGTAACTTGCCCTGCTCATCTTTCTTAAAACGTGTATTGTAAAACTGAAGTGCTTTTCGTGCCCAAGGCAACGCTTTTGTTTTTAAAAATGCTTCGTCTCCAGTATAGTGATAATAATCGAGCATCATCACCGACATTTCTAAACATTGCTGCCATATATCTTTTGTATATTCTTCAGAATATACATCGGATTCCAATCCAAAATCGCCCATTCCCGGCAAGCCGAATGTACTGATACATTCCTGCATATAGATACCCGATGCACCATAATATTTGTTTGATCTGGCCTCAAAAGTCTTCGCTTGCTTGATATAAAAATCAAAAAACGGTTTCATCATGTCAAAATTACCCTGTGCAAACTGTGGCAGGTATAAAAAGCGCACGTTCTGCCACCAGTAATTCACGCCATAAAATCGATAATCTGCTGAATAATTTTTCTGACGTAAATCTGGCCCATAATAGGCATACTTAGGATCTACATTAAAAATTCCTCCTTGAAATCGAGCAGGAAATTCATTCCGCATCTGACAAGCCATCTGATATTTAGACAGAATATAAGTCTGGGTGTACGTTGATAAACTATCGGAATCATTATTGATATCAATCCATCCTCTATTTCAAAAATTTGTCCACCACCTAGCGGTTTGTTCATAGGCTTTTTTAGGACTAGGAGACTGAGCAATCCATCCAGCAATTTCCTTTTCCCAAGTTGCCGGATCAGGCGTTTGCCGGGTATAGCCGGCTATCCGAATATCAATGTTTTTTAATGGTCTCTTGGTGTGTAAAACGCTATCAGAAAGACTTACTAAACCTGAAGCTTTGATATAACCTCCAAAAGTATTATCCTTCAAGGGATCAATAATCTGATTCGCATAGTCTTCCATTCCTTGTTTCTTAATGTGCACAGGCACACTGCTATAGGCATTTCGGTGATACCAAGCAATAACATCCTTTTTTTTAAGAAAAACATCTGCAGATTCCCAGGCTTCTGCCCCGTCCGGAACTCCGGTTCTATAGAGCCAGGTAGAAGCAAGTTCTTCCATATTGAGCTCATGTTTATTTTTCTCCAGTTTTCCAAAGTCACCTTCACCTGAACTGGTTTTTCACTGTATCCAGAAATATACATTACAGGAGAGTTTGCATCAATAAAGATCTTTAAATTTAACTCCTCTCCTTTTTCCCGGCTAGAATTTTTAATGTTCCTTCTTTCAGATTCAATTCCTGACGGAAGGGCTTCCCTTTAAAAAAAGGACTCTCTGAAAAGGAAATCCTGACCCTTCCTAACTTTAACAGCCGTTGTAATTCAGAATGTGAATCATTGCGCGATAGATATAATAAATCGCCATTCTCTTCTACCCAGACGTTACTGCCTAGACTTCCATTACCAATTGGAACATTACCTGTTTCGTTGATGGATGGTGTATTAAAAATGATTTTATAGTTATTCTTCTCTTCCTGCGAAAACGCTTCGAATATCAGCAATTGAACTATAAACAAGATGGTTAGTCGGAGTCTACTCATTTTTAAAAAATATTTTGAATACAAACTGCAGATAGCACAACTTCTTAAATTATAGAAGATCATTCAAATCAATGTGTCAATACGAATTGATCTATTAATAGTTTGCCTAATCAACTTTTAAAATAAATAGATGCTAATAGCTGCAATTGGTTATTATTAAATTGTTTTTCTTCCTATAAAGCTATAGAGTAAAGTCATAAAGTATACATTCAATATTAACATGAAATGCATGCATTATTAACTTTTTTAGAAAAGGGCTAAATGACTTAGTAAATGATGCTTAATAATTTATCAAAGAGCCAAGAAGAATTACTTTTATAATTTAAACTATCTTTGTAAGACAATCTCTTAACACTGTCAAAATGGATTTTGAAATCTTATTGAAACAAATTGATTTTATAAAAGAAATCGATAAGGTCAAATACATACAACGGAAAACTAAATTGTTCAATAGTAACCGTAATGAAAATGATGCGGAACATAGCTGGCATCTGGCGATGATGGCATTGATTTTGGCTGAACATGCAAACGAACCAATTGATGTATTGAAAGTGGTAAAAATGGTTCTGATCCATGATATTGTTGAAATTGACGCTGGAGATACCTTCATCTACGATATGCAAAAAAATCATGTTAATACAGACCAAGAAAGACTGGCTGCTAATCGGATTTTTGGACTGTTACCTCAAGAACAGTCGAAAGAATTTATTGCAGTATGGGAAGAATTTGAGGCAGGTCTAACTCCTGAAGCTAAGTTTGCGAGAACAATGGACCGACTGGAGCCTCTCTTGCAAAACACTTCAAATAATGGGGGAACCTGGAAAGAGTTTGATGTCGATTACAGTAAGGTATTCGAAAAAAAGAAAATCATTAATGAGGGATCTACTACGATATGGAAATATGCTGAAGAACTCATCAACGAAAGCGTGGAAAAGGGTATTTTAAGAAAAGATTAAACTGCAAATGGCTCATTTATTCTACTTGGTCGGTAGAACGTTTTAAGGTAAGAACTGTGATTTCGGGCCACACGCCCACCCTGCCTTTTAGACCATGATAACCGAAGCCTCTATTGACATATAAAAATTTTCCGTCTCGTTGGTACAGTCCTGCCCATTGTTTATAAAAGTACTGGATAGGACTCCATTTAAAACCAAAAAGCTCAATTCCAAACTGCATACCATGCGTATGACCGGCCAAGGTGAGGTGAACATGTTTAGCGTGATCTACAGTAACTGCATCCCAGTGTGATGGATCATGAGACATTAGGATCTTAAAGGAATCGGAAGGTATAGCAGCTGTTGCTTGATTGAGATTGCCAAACTGATGGAAACCGCCTTTGCCCCAATTCTCCACCCCGACTAATGCAATACGTTGTCCATGCTTATGCAGTAAGACAGCTTCATTAAGTAATAATTTGAAACCCATCTCACTGTGTATTTCTTTAACACGCATCAGATTTACCTCTTTAAGTGATGTACTGGACCATTTGGTATAATCACCATAGTCATGATTACCTAAAACAGAATACTTCCCATAAGGGGCTTTTAAGGTGGTAAAAAGATCAATCCATGGATCCATCTCGGAAGCCATGTTGTTGACGAGATCTCCTGTAAATAAGAGCAGATCACTGTTTTGGGCATTCGCAAGATCAATACCTTTCTGTACACCTTTGATGTTACTTAAACTACCAGAATGGATGTCGGACAATTGTGTAATGGTAAAACCATCGAAAGCTTCGGGTAAATCTGAAAAATGCAAGATCTCTTTTCTAACCCTATAAAAATGACGACCTCTAGTCAGTCCGAAAATAATCGCCAAAAAGACTATGCCAGCAAGTACTGCGACAAGTTCACTGACGTAAAAATCCTAGGCGGAAAACTACGGAATAGTCGACCAATATCTTCCAATAATAGAATCGGAACAGAAAATAATTTTGGAATAAAGATAAGCAACATCGCTGTGATCAAACCCGATGCATAACGCTGAATATCGCTAATACGTGTCCGCAGAAATATAGTGACTATAATAGCACCCAGTACAACAATATCAATAAGCCAATAAATGGCATGGATCAGCGGATTTGAAAAAAGTGTAATTATTGCCTGATAAAAATAAATATCTCCTATGAGGAATAGTAATAAAATTAAAATAAGTCTCTGTGCCATATTGAATAATATTGTATATAGTAAGGCGAATGCCGTGCCAAAACATAAAATGAGTTCCAGAACATTTATTCCTATTCGACAGGTATGTGTAAAATTACTAATGTACCGCCACCTTCTGGAATTTCTGTAATAGAGACACTTGCTTTTTTACCCAATAATTGTATTCGCTCGTGACTGATCGTACCTGATAATGAACGGTGTGCAAGATCAAAATTACTTTTTTCAGTTTTTCCACTATCTGCAATCTTTACTTGTAAGATATCTTGTTCTATCTCAAAATGAATACTAATATCTCCTAGACCGTCTTCCAAATCGATCCCGTGAAGTATCGCATTTTCTACATAAGGCTGTATAAGCATGGGCGGAACCATAATTGCTCCCAGATCATGTTCGATTGGTTGTAATATAGTATACCTAAATGCATCTTCATAACGCATTTGCTGCAGGCTTAAGTAGTTTTCTAACGTTTCAATCTCCTCATCTAGAGGTACACGATTTTCGCGGCTGAGCTCCAAACTGCTACGCAATAATCGACTAAAACGGTTGAGGTATTTGATGGCAATTTCTTTTTTATCCAACCGCACAAAACTCTGTACAGCTGCTAATGTATTAAAGATAAAATGGGGTTCCATCTGTGTGCGTAACAATTGTTGCTGCAATAGTATTTTTTCTTTTTCTTGAAGAAAACGACGTTGACGAAAACTATAAAACAAAAATAATATGGTGACACCAAGGAGGATAATACCTAAAACAGATACGGCAAGCCATAAACGATTTTGTTGCAATTGCAGTTTATTAATTTTTATACCTTCATTTAATTTATGAATAGAGCGATCTTTAGTCTGCAACTGATGAAGAGCATTCATTTCTGCAACAGCTTGTGTATTTTCTGTCTGATAGATTCCTTTTTGTAATTCTGCTGTTTGAGTCAATACCGCTATGGCTTCATTTTTCTTTCCCTGTAAATTGTACAATGATGCCAAGCTTTGCTGATAAACGAGATCACTGTCTGCGAAAATTAGTCCTGTATGTTTTTCCTTTAGAAGTTTTGCTTTTTCAAGAAATTGTGAGGCTAATGTTGCGTGTTTTTGAGCCGTATAAATAGCTGCAATATTGCAGTAATCGATAAAAAGATTATTAATTTCGCTCGAAGTTGCCTCTTCATTGTACAGATATCCATCTGATTTAATTTTAAGCAGCTGATAATGAAGTAACGAATCAAGTTGCGTATGTTTTTCAAAATATTGAATTTTAGAATCGTATAGAAAACTAATATTATATTTATCAGGGTTCTGCGCATGTAGTACTTCCAGTTTTTGAAGATAAAAAGCCATACTATCTGCTGGTTTCTGGCGCTTATTCAAAGTCTGTATCATTTGTACCAGCACACGTTGTCGATTAATATGTCCTTGTGGCAATGAATCTGCCATAGGCAAAGCAGCACGGTTCATTTTTTCAGCTAAGTCATATTGAAAGCTTAGGAGGTTACTTTGTGCTGCAGATAGTAACATAGATGTTTTTGCTATAAATGACAGATCTACCGTTGAGTCTGCTAAAACAATTGCGGCTGCTTTGTTATAATAATAACTGGCTTCTTTCATGCGGGCACTCATGCTCAAAACATTCCCCATCCCATTGTATATAAGTGCCTTATTCTTAAAACCACCATCTATAGGATCTATCAGTTCAAGTGCATCTTCAATAAGGACACGAGCAGAATCATTGCCCTTCATACTGTAAAGCCTTGCCAATTGATATTTAACGGTTGATGATTGTATGGTATCATTTTTCACAATGGGGTTTCGATCGAGTTTTCGCCAAACAGTAATCAATGAATCTCTATTGATGGGATTAACTCCTACTTTTCCAAATCATTTATCTGATCCGAAGTGGCATCATCAGATTTTGCCAGCAAACCTTTCTTATCATTCTCTGTACAAGAAAAAAGATATGCGATCATCCATGCCGAAAAAATAACGGATAGTAATTGCCTCATTTTTTAGAAAAAAGTTGGGTTAATATTGCATTCTTCCGTCGCGTAGAAATTGGAATTTCTTCTTTATTTTTCAGAACAATATATTCGGATCGGTTAATGCCTGAAATATATTGCTGATTAACCAAATAAGACTGATGCGTGCGTAAGAAATGTGGAGCTGGTAAAAGTTCCTCGTAATATTTTAGAGGTCTTGAAATAAGTTCCTTATCACCATTACTTAAAAAGAAAAAAGTATACGGACCATCACCTTTACAATAGACAATATCACTAACAGACACAATGCGTGTGTTATTAATGGAATTCAAAACAATACTTTCTGGTAATTCACCTATCTGAATTGAGTTCTGTGCTAAAGACAATTGTTGCATCCATTGCGGATTATTTTCCCTTCGACGTCGGTACCGCTCTAATGCCTCATGGAGCTCGACCTCATCAATAGGCTTGAGCAGATAATCTAGTGCTCCATACTTGATTGCCTTTATAGCAAAATGATTATATGCAGTGATGAAAATGATATTTTGTGGAATGGGATTTAATTTTTTCAACAAATCGAATGCTGTTCCATCTTTGAGCTGAATATCCATCAATATCACATCTGGTTGATTTTCTTCAAGCAACTTAATGGCTTTATGTACGCTGTCTGCCCAACCGACAAGTTCGATATTGGTTTCTTGCTGTATCAGGTAAGCGATCTCTTTACGAACTGCAGGCTCGTCTTCTATTATGGCAACGGTTATCATCTTTTCACTTTTAGCTATTGTAAAGATAGTACATTGTAAGTGCTCTAAAATAATTTCATCTTTAAATTTAACGATATAGCAATGAGAAATAGAATATTTGGAAATAGTTTAAAGCTCTGCATCGAGATGGTGACTATCATCTTTTAAAGTTCTCCATGCTCGTTAGATGATGAACGAATAGCGTATTGAACAACAAAAGCGTCATATCTTTATTAGAATGACGCTTTTAAAATTTACTTAACCAGATGCTTATAATTCCTGATAAACAACAGGACATACTTATTTCAATATTTTAAAGGATTTAGCTTGTTTCTTTACTTTAAAAAAAGCAAATGCACTTAATATAGACATCGTAATAAAAAGCATATCTATAAATAAGATATCATATGATTTAGCTTGTAATGTATTCCAGATCCAAAGGTTTGTAGCAATCCCGTTTACGATCGGCACTGCCAAACACAAAATAGTTGATAAAACTAACGTATGCTTGTTTACTTTCGTTAGATCGCGTAATATTAATAAATAAATGATCATCACCAACCAACTATAAAAATAAAGGCTATAGATAAAACTTTGATTAACGGTAGCGGAAGTTTGATGACGATAAAGGTAAATGCAGTAACAGGAAGCATCCCTAGCGACATAGATATAAACAGATTGGCTGCCCAAAAATTAAACTTCCTTTTGTATGCAGGAATATTAGGTTTTTCTCGTGCTACCAGCCAAATCATAATGCCTGAAATAATGACAACACAGCCCAGTAAACCCAAAACGAAATAAACAATACGCAAGGTCCTACCTCCAAAATCTCCAAAATGAAGGTGATAAACTAAACTTTTTACCCAATCAACATATGTTGCATCTGTTGTAGGTGATTTTACTGATGAAGGTTTTGCTTCAGCGGCTTTCATAAGAACATAACCAGACCCCGCGAAACTAGCGCTGGGTTTAGGTTTAGTTTCTAAAGCAATTTCCATACTTTATCTCCAAAATTTCGGATATAAAGTCTCGAAATATCCGATTCTGGCCATTCATTCATCCAGTGGTTTACGAATGCGTTGACATCTAATTTTTTGGCTAAGGGTTGATAACTGTAAGTTGGTTCCATCGCTCGGTTATACTGAAGCTCCTGGTATAATTTATCCTGATCACCATTGTAAATTAATTTACTAAATGGTGAAATCAATACATAATTTACGATAAGAACAACTCCTGTAATGGCAAATATCAATTGAAATGGAAATCCGATAACTCCCAAAACAGTATGCATGTCGGTCCACACTGTTTTCCATTTACTCCAGGGTCTAAATAAAAAGAAGTTATTTTTAATCTTATCCCAATGAAGAAATAAACCTGTAATCAAGGCAAACAGAAACAAAAATGAAACAATTCCTGCCAGAAGGTAACCAAATGGAGTTCCCAATCGAATTGGAATCTGATTGAGCGGTGCTAAGAAATGTAATCGATATAAAAATTCGCCGATATCATAGCCTTCATCATAAGAACTCTGTGTTTTGTCTACAAATGAGTGTAAAAAATAGGCCGAATCTTCATTTTTTGCTCCCCGTCTCTTACGACCTTTTGATTTTTCGGTTTTTGGTTCAGGTTTACTGATCGTTGTATCTTGTGACACACTCATATTAACATAAGTCCCGTGTCCTTGCCTCAATAAATAGAAGTCGAAATTTCTACCTTGGAGATTATATTTTGTTCCCATCGAATCCAATATATAATTGAAGTCAGCAGGAGATTCTACATTGCTAAGTGATTTACCTTTCTGCCATGCGGCGATATCATCTTTAAAAAAAGAGAAAGAGCCTGCAAAAAAGATCACATAAAGCAGTGCTGCGATAACAATACCACTGATCGTGTGGGTATGAAAGTAAATATTATATTTTCTTTGATCCATGGTATAAACTTAATGATTGATAATATAAGGTAGCGAAAACAATAAAGTAAGGCCAATATAAGTTAGTGCCAACCGCCACAATTTAGGTTCTAAAAATGCCCAGAATAATAAAAATGCCCAAAGTAAATATCCGGTAAAGAAGGCCGTAGCAATTACATTTTCTGGTGGAAATAATGCTGTTAATAATACATGAAAACTGATCATGACCGTATAACCACCTAGGGTTCCCAACAAAATACGACAAAGCCTTATCCAGGGAGATTTTGTTAAATATTTTTTATTAGCAGGCATATATTAATGGATAAATACTTCAATCAGAAATGAACATAAATAAACTCCTAATACTACACGATAACCAAAGTAGGAAAAAGGAAAGAAAAAGACTACTAGACAGCCCATACACATCAGGATAACAAAAAAAGCAAATATTCCACTGGCTATACCTACAGCATAAATCAAGCAGGCAGTAGCTATTAGGAACAGAACTATTGCTATTGTACGTGATTGTTTTTTTCGATCGGCAAGATAGGACCAAAGTTTGGATTTATTCTTCCATGCAATACGTTTGGAAGTATTCATCCATAACATAAATGCAATAAACAATATTAAACATACTGTATTTATCATAATGAGAAAAGCAAATTAAAAGATAGAACTTGGGAATCTCTTTGAGATTCCCTTATGCTCTATCTGTTATTGATATGAAACAATTTTTTATACTAAATATTTATTGAATACGTGTGACAGCAGTTATTGATCCCCCCTCAACTTTCAAACCCTGTGTTGCTACTGCAGTAGACGCATTAACTTTATATACATAACTCACCGCATCTGTTAATGCAACTCCAATAAAAGCATTTCCATCTTTTGCTGTATAATTATTATATGAAATCTCCTTAATTTTACTTAGTTCAGGCATTCCGGTTACATCTTGGTATGTTTTATTATAAACATCCAGTATACCAATACGTTTTCCATCTGTATACCCACCTTTTTCTGCTTTTGTGGTCATCTGAACAACAAATTTTCCCTTACCTACATAGATCCAATTTGTAATGTTTTTTCCCCCGCTGATAGCTTCGATATCGATATAATATCCTTTATCAAATTCAGTAGTTCCAGATTTTATACGTAAAATAGCAGAAGGTTTTTTAGAGGTAATAGCTCCACCTTTTGTGGCTACTGCCGAAGAAAAAGCATAGACATCACCTTGCTCATCAACGGCTAATCCATCTCTAAAATAACGACCGATATAACTCATGCGATCATCTTTTATTACCTTTTCCAATTTCATTTCGGGGTATGAATAGACCGCAACATAAGCACTATCAGGATAAGCAGTATCAAATGCGGCTTTACAGCAAGCCTGGATGGACATGTAAGGGGCATATACTTTATTTCCGACTTGTTTTATCCAAGTGAAGAATGCTGACTCTCCGTTTCCGGCAACTTTTTGTACATTTATTGTTCCTTCTCCTGCTAACAAGAGATTATCGGTATTCAATCGATAATAATTTACCAACGGATTAGTCATAGCACGCGTAATTTTCATCATCACGATATCCTCATTCACGGGTGCAAAAGCCTGTACAGTTTCTGTCACAAAATCAGAAAGCTTGTTTAATCTACCATCCAATAAATTATAAACGGCTACTGCTCCAGGGTTACCTTGGCCGTAAAGCATGGAAAAAAACTTATTGTTGTGTGTAACGTAATAACGATAGGTACCATCTTGTTCCACACCCTGCCCTGCAGTGGTTACTCTTCCCGATTCCAAATCTGGTGCAGTCAATAAATAATCTGCCACACCTGTCGATGCAACAGGAGAAACTGCCAGCACATAATTGCCCTTGACTGTATCAAGATCTATTTTATCCTTATCGCTACATGACACTGTCGTGCTTGCTAAAAAAGCGATGGCAATCACGGTTTTAAGTGTATTATTCATGCTATATGTATTAATATTTAAAATTTACTATTTGTTTATTTATGATCACGCTGGAAATAATAGCGTAAGTTAATGGCGAAAGAGCGTCCCGGTTTTTGCAGACTAAAATTGTCATAAAGATTTGCATTCGCCAAATTGCGTCCCTCAACACCAATATTATATTTGCCAGAACCTAAGCTATATACAAGATTAACATCGTGGCTTAACTGTTTAGGAATTTGTTTTTTATTTGCAGATGAATTTCCACGACTAGGCCAATACAGCCAAAAATCGTGCACGTACAATAGATTGTAACCGACCGTTAGCTTGTTATTTTTCCCACCAAAATCATGGAATGAAACATCTACATTGGTATTTCCAAATAGATAAGGAATATTTGGCATCTGGTCATTATAAACAGGGCTAACTCCTGTATACCCGGGTTCATACTTTTGCTTATTCTGTAAATACTGATAAGTCAATGAACCTCCAAAATTCAAAAAGTTTTTATAAGAATAATGTACATCTAAGTCTCCTCCACGTGTGCTTACACCATCGCGGTTGTCAGCCACCAATTTCGACTGATTGTTGTTTAATCTATTATAAATAAAATCAAAAGAATAGCGATATATCAAATTTCCAGCTACAGAAAAACGATGATCATCGCCCTGTTTCCAGCCATATATAGCTCCTAAATTAATATTGTGACTACGTTCGGGTTTGAGGTTACCATTGGCTTCTTGATTTTCCAGATCACCAAAGATCTCGTATGAAGTCGGCATTCGATTGGTCATTTCATAAGAAGCTTTTATCTGTAGATCCCGCTTAATAAAATATGTAGATGCGAGTCCATACCCGAAGCGGGTAACTGAAGCGGACTCAGCTTCCTCAAGTTTATTATTCTGTGTGATCATTTTTCCAAAAACTGTTGTACTCCAATGATCTTTGACATCATAACTATAGCCTAAACCCATCACGTTTTTGATGGAGCGTTGGCCTTGTTCAAGATTACTATTTTGAGGATTGAGCTCATCCTCTCCTTTTCGGTTAAAAGTAGTCGCGACATTACTTAAAGAAAGAGACTGACGATCAGAAAGTCTATAGTTAGCAGCTAAAGATGCAATACCTTCATTGTTTTTATAAACATACAGCTGTCTACTACGCTCCCCATTTGTACCCATTTCTTTATAATTACCGTACCAATCGTACCTTCTATTCAGCGTATCAATATTCTGCTCCTTACCAAAGTTGTAGTTAGCGTTTAAAGTAACATCCAGACCTTTTATCAAATTATTTTTCTGATATTTTAAAGTTGGCATAACTGTATTTCCGCGACGGTGCCAACCTCCAAATACCGAAACCATACGGGCTCCGGTTTGGATTTCTTTGTAGTTCTGCCCCAAAGAAATACCTAGCAATAATTTGTCTGCATAACTTTTATTGGAAACACCAACCTGAGCTACTAAAGCCTCATTATGGTACTTATCATGAAACCGCTTTACTTTAACATTTTCTTTCGATTCCCAAGTATTGATATTAGAGACTAATGTTGTTACGGTATAATCGTTGTCTGAGTAGTTTTGATAGGCATTTAACAATACCGTAAGACCGTTTTTATTGGTTACACCTGCATTGACAGCTGTTCTGTGGGTATTAAAAGAACCATAGGAATATGAAGCATCTACAAAGGTGCGTGCTTTAGTAGATGTAACAATGTTAACAGCCCCCCCTAAGGCATCAGAACCTAACCAAATGGGAACAACACCTTTGTATACTTCTACTCTTTCTGCTAAATTGATCGGTATATTATTAATTTGAAAAGAAGTACCGAAATTGTCCATTGGAATTCCATCCAAAAAGAAACGGATATGATTACCGGAGAACCCGTTAAGTGTCAGACTCGTATTCGAACCCACACCACCTGATTCACGTACACGTACACCAGATACTTTATCCAGTGCATCTGCAATATTTAATGTTGAATTATATAATTTTGTTGCATCTATCGCTGTAACATTGAAGGCTTGACGATTTATCTCTTTAATTTTTGTAAGCCCCATCACTTCTACTTCATCGATCCCTTGACTATCATCTTGCATTTCGATAAGAATAGGACTATTGAAGTAATTGGACAAAACCACTTGCTGTCTATTGACCGTGATTTTACCAACGGCAGTTATTTGGATATCAACAGTAGATTTGTTATTTGTAAATGAAAAATTTCCATTTTTATCAGCACGAATAATTTGTTGATCTATTTTTACTGTTGCGAAAGGAACCACCTCAGTCGCAGATCTTACCTGGCCTTTATAACTATTGGTTTTATTTTGCGCTACGCCATTCAAAACGCATAACGACATACCAATAGTCAATATTATTTTGCTATTTTGCATTGTCTTTTAATTGTAACACTTTTAGGGATATACTACATGCTTAACGTAGTAGTAAAGGCAGCCTAATTACCGTTAGACTACCTTTGGCGTCATTCTAGAATTACCGTTCTAGATGACGCTTTTTCTTTTATTTTACTTGAAAACTTGCGGTAAGTCCCTGCCAATTCTTATTGTAGGTTTTATCGTTCCAAGTTCCTGATTGATCGGCCATATGACTGTTTTCGATTACGTAAGTACCAGCCAGATAGCCTCTGCCTTAATTTTACCTTGACTATCAGTCTTATAGTTTTTGCTCCAACCGTTTGGAGACATCACTAAAACTTCTTTATCAGCGACTGGACTATTTCCACGTAACAACTGAATTTCTACCAGATCATTTGTTTTAAAGATTTTGTTTTGGAAGATAAAGTGAGCAGCTAACGGTATTGCTGCATATGCAGCGTCTTTACCTACTTGAATTTGGCTTTGCGCTAAAAATTCGTATCGTGTGGTGCCTCCAAGTTCTTTCGCAGGGTGAGAAACAAAGATCTGATAAATACCATCTTTAGCAGGTACAAAACTAGCTTCTAAATAATCTCCTTTATCAGTAAGTTTTAGTTCAACCTTATTCTCAGAATTTACAAGATTCAGTTTTAACTGATTCAAGTCAGAATACCAGTCTTTTGTTTTTTCAATTTCTCCAGTTGCATATTCTCCGTAATAAACCCAGATGGTATGAGATTGATTTTTAATACCCACAGGATTACTTTCAATCCAAATCGCGTGAGCTTGAACTATTTGGTTACCGCCAAAAGTACAATCATCGCAATTAATAGTTGCTTAACGTAGTACATTGTTATTTAGATTAATTAAAGATAATGGACAAATATACAAACATTGACAAAATATCCAAGTCAATTTATTAATTCTATTAAATGAATTTATATGCGGAGTATAATGGTTTAGTGGATTGGCACCCGTAGTTACCTTTGAGCAATGAAGTATTAAGAAATACCAAAATATCATTGTATGAAAATTGATTACTCATTTCTATCTTCTGTAATTGTCTGAAAACAATCACAAAACCAGAGAAAACAAAAGAGGTTGTATCTGATGATACAACCTCTTTTGTAACGTTTAATAAAAATCTATGGAACCCCTTATAATGAAAGTATCCATTTAACAATTTCATTCGCATCCTCTTGCTTTAATGATGGATGAGCAGGCATGGCTACCTCACCCCAGACACCGCCTCCACCATTGATGATTTTCTTAGATAACAACGATAATGCGTCCTTATTATCTTTATAGTGTTTAGCAACTACAGTATATGCAGGACCAACTGATTTCTTGTCGACACCGTGACATGCTTGACAATCAGAAGCTAACACTAAAGCTTCTCCTTTTGGTGTATCTGATCCTTCTTTATGCCCCAATGCTCCGTTTGCTTTATCTAAATCTTTATAAGTCGTATCACTTGGTGATTTTTTGCCGAAACATTTTTATTAACACGTTTTGAAGCTAATTCACCTGCATTATAATCGATTCTTGATATTGCTGCATCTGCATTTTTACTGAACCAACCGTTACCATATTCTAAAAGATATATTCTTCCATCAGGACCAACTTCCATATCAATCGCAGAAGCTAATTTTGTATGTGGCATAAATGGTTCCATTTTATCAAAGTCTCCATTTGGTAACATAGTGACTGCTTTGATCCATCCTCTAACCCAATCGTAAATAAATAGCTTGCCATCATAGTAATCTGGATACCTCGTTTCTTTTGGATAAAGATCCGAATAGTATACCGGCCCGGCCATCGCATTACGCCCTCCTGAACCCACCTGTGGAAAATCTGTTGATTCTGCATAAGGATACCATATAAAGGCCGGTTGTGCGGCCGGTAATTCTTTTATTCCGGTATTATTCCGGGAACTATTAATTGGCTTTTGAACCTCAAATGCCTGTCCACTAACTCCAGTTTCATAATTATACGGATTGTAGGCATAATTATTACCTACGAAAAATGGCCACCCGAAGAAGCCTGCCTTACGCGCTTGGTTTACCTCATCATATCCGCGAGGACCTCTACCTAAACTATCGGTATTGGCATCAGGTCCCACTTCTCCCCAATACAAGAATCCATTTTTCGGGTCAACAGATATCCTATAGGGGTTTCTATTTCCCATCACGTAAATTTCAGGTTTTGTATTTGCCTGTCCCTCTGGAAATAAATTTCCTTTTGGAATCTGATATGAACCGTCTTTTGCTATTTTTATTCTCAAAATTTTACCACGCAGATCATTGCTATTTCCAGAGCTACGTGCGGCATCATACTGCTCATGTCCAGCCCTATCATCCCGCGGTGAATAACCATTGCTGACAAATTTTTGATCCTTTTCGTCAAATGGTGTTGAGTTGTCTCCTGTGGATAAATAAAGATTTCGGTCTTTATCAAATGCCAAAGAACCACCAGTATGACAGCAGATATCTCGTTGTGAATAAAACTGAAGCACAATCTTTTCGGTTCCGAGGTCTAACTTATTATTTTTGAACTCAAAACGTGACAAACGATTAACAGATGTATCCTTTGGACTATAAAAAGCGTATATATAATGATTATCTGCAAAATCCGGATCTATTGTTAACCCCATAAAGCCTTCTTCTGCATTAACATTGGGTGTTTCAGTTTTGTGATAAACATCTAACAGTCCCACTTGAGTTACTTTTTTTGTTTCTTGATTGTAATGAAGCAATTCTCCCCGACGTTGTGCTACTAAAATATCCAAATTAGGAAGTATGGCCATTTCGGTAGGTTCAAAGAACTCGCCTACAGCCAGTGAAACTTTCGTAAATCTTTCCTCTTCTGGAACTCGCTTTGTTTTAGCCTTACCATAATCTAATTCGTAATTATCTCCGATTGCATATTCGATAGCACCTAAGATGTGCTTTAAGAATAAAGGGTCTGAATAATCTTCATCTTGATGACCTAAACCTGTATAAAAAGAACGGCCACCATCAAAATCATGATACCAGGCCATTGGTGTCTCGGTCATTTGTTCTGGATTTGCATATACCTCCTTATTGATATTCATTAACACATGGGTAGCTTCATAACGTTTTTTAAAGACATACCACTCATCTGTATGTACCCAAATATCGGGAAGCATTTTTGTTGCCGGATGTTTTTTATCAACCACTGTTAATTTCCCTTCTTTGACTTCAGGATGAGTAGCAAAGTATCCACCTACCAACCTTCCATACCAGCCCCAATCATACTCGGCATCGGCAGCTCCGTGAATACCGACAAAACCTCCTCCAGCTTGTATATAACGCTCAAAATCAGCTTCCTGATAATTATTCAAAAGATCACCAGTCGTATTTAGGAATACCACAGCTGAATAATTTTTTAACGAATCTTCGGTGAACAAATCTGCATTTGTTGTTGTATCAACATCAAAGTTATTTTCGAGTCCTAACTTCTGGAGGGCAATATTTCCTTTTTCAATAGAATTATGGTGGAAACCTGCAGTTTTACTGAAAACCAATACTCTTGGTTTTCCGGACCTCTTTTGATGGCAAGAACTCAAAACTGATATAAAAATCAATAGTAAAGAAATCTTAGACAAAAGTGTTTTAATCATAATAAATTTTAATATTATCGGTTGTACTTACTTAAATTTGTATTCTTGACATAAAGATGCAACTATAACCCCACTCATACTAGCTTTATTTTAGCCAATATATATATTATTTTGCTGATCCATTTTTAGAGGCTATTTTACCAGTAATATGAATATTTAGAAATCATAGCTTAATATTAACCGCAACAGTCAGTATATTCACTTTGTTACACAAAATCCTTTTAGCAAGCAAAAAAATTACTATATTTAAATTTTTAAACCTAGTACTCCATATGAAATTAAACTATTTGAAGTTCGGAACAACCGGCCTATGCTGGTTATTTGGAACGACATTATTACTAGCCCAACAGCTAACCGATCAATCGGAAATTAAACTTAATGATCTTGCTGCCTTCAATGCTACAGGAAAATCTTGGACTATTGCTGAAAAAGTAATCTCTGACCCAAGAAATGAGAATGAATTGAAAGCTACAAAAGGATCCGGTATCCTTGTTAACATCACTTCTAATAAAATGAAGGGGTCTGACTTGTTAACAAATGCAGTTCATGGAAATATAATTCTTGAACTGGATTACTTAATGGCAAAGAACTCAAATTCAGGAATCTACCTACAGGGAAATTATGAAGTTCAACTTAAAGATTCTTGGGGAGTGCTGCAACCCATGTCGTCTGACAATGGCGGTATATACGAACGTTGGATGATGCTAGACCAGAAGGATCCAAAGGTTTTGAAGGTTATGCTCCTCGTCAAAATGCAAGCAAAGCACCGGGTCTATGGCAACACTTAAAAATTGCATTTCAAGCGCCTAAATTTGATGCTACAGGAAAAAAGACTTCAAATGCTAGAGTTTTAGCTGTGGAACTTAATGGTGTTTTAGTTCAGGATAATGTTGAATTGTTTGGTCCAACTGGCGGAGCAGCCGATAAAGAAAAGCCGTTAGGTCCACTGCGTCTTCAAGGCGATCATGGTTCAGTTGCTTTTCGAAATATTAAAATATCAAAACTTCCCGAAGAACAGATTAATGTAAACAATAGAGGTGGTGGTGACGCTGACCCTATTTATATAGATGCACCTTCTAATACCATGATTAGAAGTTTTGTGAATTATGCCCCTAAGTTGCTTGCTGTACACGCAATATCTGTCGGCAGTCCTTTAAAGACACATTACAGCTATGATTTGGACAATGGTCTATTATTGCAGGGATGGCATGGCGAATTTATTGATGCCACTCCTATGTGGGACGGTAGAGGAAACGGTACTTCTAGAGCCCGTGGAGCAGTAACATCTTTTGTAAAGAAAGCTACTCCTGCTTTAGCCCAGCTGGCAACTGTTCAAACCACATGGCCTACTGACAGTACTGGTAGTGGATTTAAAACCAAAGGTTATGTTATCGACAATGAGGATAGACCACAATTTAAATATAATATATATGGCGCTGAAGTCACCGATCTCATCACGGTTTCAAATGATGGTAAAGGCCTGAACAGATCCATAAACATTGACAAAACTGTCCCTAACTTGTATGTTTTACTGGCAAATGCAAGTTCAATTGAAGAACTAGCGAAAGGGTATTACCTCGTTGATGGTCAGTCTTATTACCTTGAACTTGACAAAGGTGCTCCTAAACCTATTATTCGAGATGCTAACGGAGGAAAAGAATTAATCATTCTCCTAGACAAACAATTAAATTATTCTATTTCATTCTAATTGAGAGAGTACAAATATTATATGAAACACACTTTTAGAATGCTAGCAATGCTAGCTTTGAGTTTTGGCTATACTGTTTCCCAAGCTCAAGAAACACCAAAAGAAGAAGATTTTTTTAAGATCATGAAACTAAGAATGCCCGAAGGACCTGTTTTAGAGGTTGGTGGCCTAGTTACTTTACCTAATGGAGATCTAGGCATATCCACCCGTAGAGGTGATGTATTTATTGTTGAAAACCCCACCAGCAACAGACCGTACTTTCGAAAATTTGCAACGGGTCTTCACGAGATTTTAGGTCTTGCTTACAAAGATGGTGCGTTATATGTTGCACAAAGAGGTGAGCTAACGAAGCTAATTGACAAAAATATGGACGGCAAAGCTGATATTTATGAAACTGTGTATGCTTGGCCTTTAAGCGGACATTATCATGAATATAGTTTTGGTCCTAAAATCGCATCTGACGGTTCTTTTTTCGTATCTGGAAATGTTGCTTTTGGTGATGAAGAATGGTGGCGCGCAGAAAGTCGTGTTCCTATGCGTGGATGGATTATGAACATTAGCGCAGATGGAAAAATGCAACCATGGGCTGCAGGTGTGCGTTCTCCAGCAGGAATAAATGTGATTGACGGTCAACTCTACTATACAGAAAACCAAGGTGACTGGGTTGGTTCCGGAGGATTATGGAAGGTCAGTAAAGGAGATTTTATGGGACATCCAGCCAGTTTAGTATGGACAAAAAGACCTGATTCACCGTTAAAGTTATCATCTGAATCTTTCTATTCTAAAGTAGATGAACGTCGTATCAAAAATGCGGAAGGTCGCTACATCAAACCTGAAAATAGAGTCAACGAGAATTTCAAAACGGTATTTGAGATGAAAAAAGAAATTCCAGAGATTCGTTTACCGTCGGTATGGTTGCCGCATGGTATTCTTGGTATTTCAAACTCTGAACCGGTTAAAATTCCGAAAGGCACATTTGGTCCATTTGAAGGACAATTACTCGTTGGTGACCAAGGTATGAGCATCATTTCACGTGTTTTCTTAGAGACGGTAAATGGTGAAGAGCAAGGCGCCGCATTTTTGTTTAAGAGTGGTTTCCGTTCTGGTGTTTTGAGAATGGCGTGGGGACAGGATGGATCTTTATTTGTCGGTGAAACCAACCGTGGGTGGGGTTCTGCAGGTGAAGCAAATGAAGGACTTGAGCGCTTAGTATACAACAACAAGACGCCTTTTGAAATGAAAGCAGTAAGAGCTATGCCAGACGGTTTTGAGATCGAATTTACACAACCTGTAGATTTAAAATCTGCTGAAGATCTAGCTTCATACAGTGTTGAAAGTTTCATCTATAAATACCATCCTGTATATGGTTCTCCTCCAGTAAATAAAGAGACTTTAAACATAAAAGGAGTTAAGGTTTCTCCTGATGGACTAAAAGCAAGAATTGTTGTTGATGGTTTACGTGAACATTATATCCACACCATAAGTGTAGATGGTATTCGTGAGAAACAAAACTTTTATTCAATTGTCCATCCTGAAGCTTACTATACTTTAAATGCAATTCCATCTGGAGAAAAACTAGCAATAAGTTCACTTAGCACCAGGAATTCTACTCATGACCCTGTAGTTGAAGTTACAGCTAAACCGGCAGAAAAGACAGTAACAGCAAATAATAAAACTGTTGCCGGTAAAAAAACTACGACTGTTAAAACAAAAAATACAGAAGCAAAACCTGTTGAAGCAAAGGCTAAAGTAAATGAAGTGAAAACAGTAACTAAAGCTCCTACTTATGCTGAGGTGAAGGGAATATTGACTAGCAATACTTGCTTAGCCTGTCACAATCCTACGAAAAAACAGATTGGACCGTCATTCACTGATATTGCAAAACGCAAATATTCAAATGAGAAAATTTTGCAGCTCATCTACAACCCTAAACCAGAAAACTGGCCTGGATATGCAACAGAAATGCCGCCTATGCCACAAGTTTCTAAGGCTGATGGATTGAAAATTGCAGCTTATATCAACTCATTAAAATAATGAGTTGATCTTTATCAACGTATTATTAAAAAACAAAGCCATTCTTAAAAAAGAATGGCTTTGTTTTTATTCTTGAAAAGAACAGATATTGTTCTAGATCGGATTTTACTGTGAGTAGCTTTAATTCTTTTTACTATGCAAAGATTTCCAAATTAACTCATATACTTCTGTTGCCTGTATACTGTTTTTATTTAATTCCGTATCCGTAATCAAAACAGGATGAAATTCGGAAGATGTATTGACACTACCATGTGAACCTTTTACCAAATTAGCATTTAAAGGTATTACATCCATAACGTAACGAAAACCTGCTTTTTTTCTCAACAGTTTATATAATGCACGAAATTTAGAAGACATAAACATTTCAACAGGATCATATCCGGGTTTTTATGGATATCGACACATCTTGCATAATCGGGTGCTTTAGCATCATCCTGCCAGAAATAATAAGTAAACCAACTTTCTGGATTTGCAACCAAAACAAAATCTCCTGCACGGTCATGGTCTATCCCATATTCCTTTTTACCTTCTTTGTCAAGCACTACCGCAATTCCTGATAATTTATCTAACATATCCTTCACCTGATCAACTACCGATAAATCATTTATATAGACATGTGCAACCTGATGATCTGTCACTGCAAATGCTTTGGAGGCTCCTGCATCCAATAATTCCAGACCTCGTTCTACACGGATCTGTAATAATCCGGCTTCCCTTAGTATTCGATTGATATGAATGGGATTATTTACAGGTACAATACCATATTCCGAAAGAATAATAATGTTCGCTCCTCTTTTTTCATAGAATTCAACCAAGTCCTTAATCAGAATATCGATCTCACCTAGTTCCTTACCGATATTAGACCAATCATTTCCAAATTTTTGCAAACAATAATCCAAATGTGGCAAGTAGATTAAAGACAGTGTAGGATCATACAGTTCATCTGTGATCATAGATGCATCAGCAATCCATCGGCTTGATTTAATATTAGCACCAGGTCCCCAAAAATTAAAAAGAGGAAACTGACCAAGCTTTTTCTGCAAAAGATCTCTCAATGTTGCCGGTTCTGCATAACAGTCCGGAAGCTTTCGACCGTCGGCCAGATAATTAGGTCGTGGTGTAACGCTATAATCTGCATTTGAATACATATTATACCACCAAAATAGATTTGCGCACGTAAAGTTCGGGTCTTCTTTTTTTGCTCTATCCCAGATCTTTTCCGCTAATACAAGTTTGTTAGACTGCTTCCAAAATTTAATTTCCGAATCTACATGATCATACCAACCGTTTCCAACCACACCATGCTCGGTAGGTTTTTTACCTGTAAGATAGGTAGACTGGACGCTGGTAGTAACAGCCGGTAACATTGGAGCTATAGTTGCTAAATTTTTTCTTTTTATGTATTGTTCCAAAAATGGGGTATATTTTCCTATTAAATTTGCAGATAGCCCAACTACGTCAATTACAACTGTTTTCTTCATCTTATACATTTGTTTTAATTACCCACTCCAGTTCATTACTGATGGATGCAGCTATTGGTATTTTTAACTGTTCGGGCAATACTTCCCAGGTATAGGTTTCCACTTCCAAATGTTCGGTAAAAGGGGCAACTTTTGGAGATTCAACACTTCTATAATATCTTGTTGCGTTGATTGCAAGACTCCAATATCTTGAACAGATATAGGAACATGAAAATGTGCGCGCCACTGCATCACATCCTGGTGCTCAAAATCTGCTATGGCTGGTGTTAGATCTGTATAACGAATAAGCTTGCCATCTCTTTTTAAGGCCACTACCTGATGTAGATATGTCGGTTCGTTGAATTTTTGAAAACTTTCTTTAATAGCTATACGCTGATCAGGGGACTGATCCATATTTGCTTTCAAAGCGGCAGATATCTGTATCTTCCCTACTGCAATACCTTTCTCCTTAAGTTCTTTTAATACATCGGCGTGATCTTCATAGCCAATTGCAAAATGGCATACGTCATAACAAAGGCAAAGATGTCTCTTGGTAAGAGCTTCAGCTTCGATAGCGGTAATGCCAAATGAATCTACAAGATCTGAAATAGCAGTTGGAAGCAGATCGTCTGTATACCAATCTATAAATTCTCGTCCAGTTTCAATGATTCCATCAGGTTCTGGTTCCAAGTCAAGGTGCATAACCGTACCTGTTGCATTTGCTATTGTAACTAATGCTTTTATTACAGCAACTATATTTATCGTGGCAGCATTTTTGGCTTCCGTAAAATCGGTAGTTGTTTTGAACCAGTGTCTATAACTAAGCGGCGATGTCGAAATTCCACCGACCATTCCTACTGGTAATAAGGACTGAAGAATAGTGAAAAGTCTGATTGTATAATCTTTACGTGCTTCGGTAGTCCAGTCAGGTGTATGCACATCTTCTTTGACAACAGTACGGTGAAATTCTCCATAAGGAAATCCATTCATTGTAAAAACATAGGCATTATTTTCTTTTAACCAATGTTTAAATTCCGCTATATTACCCTGCTCGCTAAGTTCTAAACTCGATACATTTGATAATCTCAATCCTATTCCCAATGGCTGGCCAGGCGAAACTGATTCTTTGATAAAAGAAAAATTATCTTTTAGAGCTGTAAAATCATCATTCCAATTTTTCCCTGGATGAATATTGGTGCAATAGGTTAAATGTCCTGTATTAACTTTCATTTTAACTAATTTAATGATCCAAACCAGCTGTTGCGCTGGTAAAATTTAAGACATAGTTACTTGCCGCAATCAATAACTGGTGATCCATGTGGTGAACTTCCTTACCTGTTCCAATATCCGTCAATAAGGTAATCGTCAATTTACCGCCAAGATGTTCCTGGAATTCGGTTAAACCACGAAGTATAGGCGATTCTTCATCATTGATCTGAATAAATGGATCAGAAATATCAAATGATAAATGAAGCAGCACATTCAATATGCGCAAAAGCTTATCTTCTGTTAACAATCCACTTAAGAAAGAATACGTGCTATCCAAAGCTATTCCCATGGCTACAGCCTCCCCATGTAGCACACTGAAATTACTCAGTTGTTCTAGTTTATGTGCACTCCAATGACCGAAATCTAATGGTCTCGCAGATCCCATCTCGAATGGATCGGCTGATGCGATATGGTTTAAATGCAATTCGGCACAACGTACAATTAAGTAATCCATGGTCTCTAAATCACGACTTACCAGTTTCGCTGCATTATCTTCGATCCAATAAAAGAATGTAGGATCTTTGATTAAAGCAACTTTAACTGCTTCAGATATTCCTGACCGCCAATCTCTATCCGTTAATGTTAACAAAA
>NZ_ASZT02000046.1:0-34201 GCF_001006065.1 Sphingobacterium sp. IITKGP-BTPF85 | reverse complement strand
TTTGAAGCCGCATATCCAGGTACATTGATTCCGCCTTGAAAAGAGAGTAAAGATGCTGTAAATATGACCTTTCCTGTTCCACGTGAAATCATGTCTTTACCTATTTCTCTGGTTAAGATAAACTGAGCATTTTGATTGATCTCGATAATTTCATCCCAATACTCATCCGGATGTTCTGCTGCGGGTTTGCGTAAGATATTACCGGCATTGTTGACTAATATATCAATGACAGGATGTTGTTCTTTTACCTTAGTAATAAATGCATACAAGTCATTTCGCTTTGAAAAATCACACTGATAGGCATGGAATTTTCTACCTAAAGATTCAATAGATTTTTGAACAGCAGAATTTTCTAGTTCTAATGTTGCAGATACACCAATTATATCTGCTCCAGCCTCAGCTAATGCCTCGGCCATAGCTTTGCCAATTCCTCTTTTGCAACCTGTCACAAGGGCTATTTTCCCTGTTAAATCAAATGATTGTAGTATGGACATTATTTTTTATAGCTAATGGTTAATGGTTTTTGTATTTGTTCTGATGCTTGTTGCAAATAAGCTTTCCAAGCATCCATATTTTCAATTTTTCCGGCTTTGTTGAAGGCTGCGCCAATATAATAAGTCAGGGTCTGATTATTTTTAGCCGCTATATTCCATAAAAATTGAGTTGGAGTATCAATAAAATCTTTCTTTACATGTGGTAAAATGATCGCTGTTCCCGTAATATTGCCTTTATTCTCTGGTTCCCAGTAAGCAAAGAAGTTTTCTTTTTTATAAATCGTGTAATTAGGATTTGCTTCTTTTCGCTTGGCGATACCCAATACGATAGGTGTCTCAGCAGCGGTTGCATTATGCATATTCATATTAATTCTACTTAACTGACTTTCAGCATCAATTGATATCTCTTTTTCAATACTGATCATCTGACCTTCTATTTCTTGAGGCTCATAAATTAATTTGAAAGTACTGCGTATAGGACCATTGTCCAGGACTTCTGATCGACGGTAGTGTTTTGTGTACTGAATTTGACCATTAAAGTATAGTGCCATATCACCTACCCCAAGGGTTTGTCCTACAGAATAATAGTCGAGACCTTTACCGTGATCGGCATGATAATCACCTGTTTTATACCACTCATCAATAATTAGATCGTTAGTCCGTTTTGACCAAAAATCAAAACCTTGTGCATCTTCAGAAGTCCCTTCTAAAGCTTTACCATATGCTCGAAAAGCTACAACATTGTTTTCCCATGCAAAATCATCTTTTCGTTCAGGGACATAGCGCGCATATGTTTTGCTTGCTGTCTTAACAGGTGCAGTGGCGGTAACAGCAAGTTCAATTTTGCTTTCGGAGCAATGTGAACCGCAATCAGTACATTTTGAGGTGTTGATTTTCCGCGCTTTTCCAGTTGATAGATGACCGGTTTTTTCGATTCTTCTTCCAAAATCGAAACGGTATCTTTTAGTTCAAAGTGCTGTTTAAATTTTTCGTAAGGAATACTCACGACTTCTTTTCTCTCAAAAGAAGAAGTATTGTGGATGAGTAATGAGATCTTATTTTGGGCAGATAAACTAGATGTAATACCGAGTAATAATGCCACCGATAATAATGATTTCATAGTATTTATTTTAAATCTGTAATTGCAGATTTGTCCATATCGTCGTAGTCGAGGTTTTCTCCTGCCATTCCCCAGATAAAAGTATAGTTACTGGTGCCTGCTCCAGCGTGAATTGACCAAGGGGGAGAAATCACAGCTTGTTCATTTTTCATCCAAATATGACGTGTTTCATCTACTGGACCCATAAAATGTGATACCGCTTGACCTTCGGGAACTTCAAAGTAGAAATAAACTTCCATTCGACGGTCATGGGTGTGTGCAGGCATCGTATTCCAAACAGATCCTGGTTTTAGCTCTGTCATACCCATCTGAAGTTGACAGGTATCAACAATCTTATTCAGTAACATCTGATTGATTGTTCTATGGTTTGCTGTCTCAAGAGATCCGAGTTCAATTTTATTAGCCGACTCTTTCGTTACTTTTTTTGTGGGGAAGGTATGGTGAGCAGGAGTTGAATTTAGATAGAATTTTGCTGGATTCGAGGGATCATTACTATTGAAGTAAACATCTTCTACACCTTTTCCGATATATAAGGCCTCTTTGTAGCCTAATTCGTAGGTGGTACCATCAACTTCTACTTTTCCAGCTCCACCAACATTAATAATTCCAAGCTCTCTTCTGCTGAGAAAGAAAGGTTCTTTCAACAATGCTGGAATCGTTTCCAATTTTATTTTTTCAGCAACCGGCATGGCACCTCCAGCCATGTAGCGGTCATAGTGTGAGTAAGTAAAATGTATCTGATCTGCTTCAAAAATATTTTCTATTAAAAAGTTCTCTCTTAAAGACTTTGTATCAAGTGTTTTACATTCATTTGGGCTAATTGCGTAGCGCGACTCATAATTCATTTTCATATTCTAGCGTATTTAAGAAACATGCTAAAAATAACATATAAATAGATCATAAGCCACAATAATCTTCGCAATCGATATCGGAGACTTTAAATAAATATTGAAATGATATAAGACCAGATGGCTGTTGTCAATAGACTTAAGATAATTCCTAAGCCAATAATGAGATTGATTAATTTCGTGTTTAACCTAAATTGTTGTACCACCATACTGGCTGTAATTAAAGTCGGCATAGCCGCTTCCATAATACTCACACGGGCGATATCCCCCTTAACATTGAGTAACAATGCGGCGATAAGAACAATCGCAGGCGCTAACATCAATTTATACAATAAGGTCATCGAAATTTGAGAAATCTCTCTCTTCATGCCTTTAAATTGCAACTGCAACCCAACAGAAAATAATGCCAAGGGCGCTACTGTAGATGCGATCTTATCAAAAAATGGTTCGGTAACACTCAAATCCACGTATTGTGCCAATACAAGGGCAAGTATGCAGGCGATAAAAGGAGGAAAAGTAACAAGTCTTATTAATAGGGCACCAACCTTAATCCCTTCATTATTGCTCCGGTCTCCCTTGATGGCACAAATAATCCCAACGGTAGACAATAGCATGAAATTTACCTGATCGCAAATAATAGCAATACTTAGATTCTGCTCCCCATAATAGGCAATAATTAAAGGAAAACCAATAAAAGAGGTATTGCTGTATGCCGACGACAATTCCAGCGTACTTCTTGACCGCTGACTATAGCCTTTATAGCGACAATACAGTTCCATAAAGAGCCAACTCCCTGCAACAACAAGTATAGGGGATAGGACAGGGAAAAAAGTTGCGTACTCCAGGTGATCTGGGGAATATATTTAAAAGATACGGCAGGTAAGGCGATATATAAAACCCATATATTAATGCTTTTTGAAGCATTTTCAGGAATTAATCTAAAATGCTTAAATAGCATTCCAGCACAGACACAGAATATAATAAGTATAAAATTGACCATTTTAAATTGGAAAACGATATGAATGGTCGAAGTTACTCAAAAGAGAAATTGACTTTATATTTTTTAGAATATATATCGGATAAAAATCATCTTTTTTTAATGCAGTTCTGCTGGTAGATATATGGCAATTATATTTTGAACATATTATAATTTCATGTAGTGATACTGTAGGAGTAATAGAGGGTTTCTAGAGGGTTCGTAGAGGTAAATCTATAGAAACCCTCTATAAAACCTAAATAATATCTGATATAAATCTCCTAAAATATTTAATGAGATACCTATATGTGCATCAGATGTCCTTTAAAAAATATGAGTTAAGGTCTTTTTAATGTATAAAAAGAAAAAGCAATAGGTTAAAAGCTAACGCTTTTCTTTTTTTCTTCCTAAATTAGCATCATGACAAAGAAGAAACCAACCATCTTGGTTGTGAATGATGATGGCATTACAGCTCCAGGGATTAAAGTTTTAATTGAAGAAATGCAAAAAATTGGCCATGTGGTGGTCGTTGCTCCCGATAGCCCGCAATCGGGTATGGGACATGCCATTACGATCGGGCGACCTTTGCGTTTAGACCGTATTGATCTGTATGAAGGGGTTGAGATGTATAAATGTTCTGGAACTCCGGTAGATTGCGTCAAATTGGCCGTAAATAAGATCTTTAAGGGGCGTAAGCCTGATGTATGTGTCTCTGGTATTAATCATGGGCTCAATCATTCGATCAATGTTTTATATTCAGGAACGATGTCCGCTGCGGTTGAGGGAGCAATAGAAGGAATTCCGTCTATTGGATTTTCTTTAGATAATTTTGATTACGATGCAGATTTTTCTCATTGTAGATCCTACCTGGTATCAATCACCAAGCAGGTGTTGGCAAATGGTCTTCCAAAAGGTTCTTTGTTGAATGTTAATTTTCCTAAAGATGAAGCCAAAGGTATAAAGATCTGTCGTCAGGCAGGTGGACATTATGTTGAAGAGTTTGATGAGCGTGTCGATCCTAGAGATCGGGATTATTATTGGATGACTGGCAGGTTTGAGTTGGAAGATCGTGGAGAGGATACTGATTCATACGCATTAAGCAAAGGTTATGTTGCTATCGTACCCACGCAGTTTGATATGACTGCCCATCATGTTATTCCTGAATTAAATTCTTGGGGATTCGATAGTTAATATGAAAAACAATTTAGGCATAGGGATTTTGTTGGGTGCCATTGCACCATGATCGCTTATTTACTTTCTACCTATACAACGCTTTTTGAAAAAACGATATCAGAAAAGCCGATGTTAATTTATGCCATAGCGGTATTTATCAACTTATTGGTTATACGTTTTTTGTTTAAAGGAGAAAAAGGTGCCTTAGCAAAAGGAGTCTTGGTCGCTACATTTATAGCAACCATACTTTATATTCTTACACATAAATTATCCATATGAAATTGACATTGGGTTTTTCACCATGCCCGAATGATACGTTTATTTTTGATGCACTTATTCATCATAAAATAGATACAGAAGGACTAGAGTTTGACATTGTATATGAAGATGTCGAAACCTTGAATTTAAAAGCCTTTAGGGGAGACTTGGCCGTCACAAAATTAAGTTACCACGCTTTTGCTTATGCTGTTGAAGAGTATGAGCTATTGGACGCCGGTAGTGCATTAGGTTTTGGAGTAGGACCCATGTTAATTACGAAAGATGAAGAGCTGGCTAAAGAGCTTCAAGAAATATTGTCATCCAAAACGGTATTAACGAAAGCACTAGCAGAATTACGGGTCGGTTATCCCGGGAAATATACGACAGCTAATTTTTTATTGGGTTTGGCATTTCCTGAATTGAAAAATAAAAAGGAACTTGTTTTTTCAGAAATTGAAGGTGCTTTGTTAACCGGCGATATAGATTTGGGATTGATCATCCATGAAAACCGCTTTACTTATCAGGAAAAGGGCTTATTTAAAGTGGTTGATTTGGGCGATTATTGGGAAAAAACGACAAATTGTCCTATTCCTTTAGGTGGTATTGTTGTTAAAAGAAGTATTCCTCAAGATATTAAAGAAAAATTGAACCGCGTTTTGAGAGCGAGTGTCGAATATGCTTTTGCAAACCCGACATCAGGTCTCGAGTTTATCAAATCGCATGCTCAGGAGATGAGCATCGAGGTGATGTATAAACACATTGAACTTTATGTCAATAAGTACTCTGTAGAACTTGGAAAAGAGGGGCGTTCGGCGATTGAAATCATGTTTAAGAAGGCTCAGGATATGGGCTTTATCCCTAAAACGGAAAAGAATTTATTTTTGTCATAAAAAATAGTAAAAAATATAGATATAGTGTGTTAGATATGATATCTAATAACTAAATTTGCCCGATTAGTGTCAATTTGTCTGCAATTTTAGTTTGGAGTCATTATTGAATGAAAGTCATAAATTGAGATAGAAAAGAATATTATGTTAAAATTTTTAAGTAAATTATTTGGAAGTAAATCCGAGCGAGATATTAAGGCGGTCCAGCCAATTGTAGAAAAAATCAAATCGGAGTACGAACAACTTCGCCGTTAAGTGATGATGAATTGCGTGGCAAAACCGCTGATTTCAAAAATAGAATAAAAGGATATTTAGCAGATATTGATAAAGAGATTTCTACTCTAAAGGCTGAAGCTGAAGATGATAATTTGGACATGTCACAAAAGACAGCGATATACGAAAGTGTAGATAAATTATCGAAAGACCGTGATAAAAAATTAGAAGAGGTTTTAATGGATATTTTACCAGAAGCATTTGCTGTGGTAAAAGAAACATCAAGACGTTTGGCAGAAAATAAACAATTAGTCGTTACTGCGACAGATTTTGATAGAGAACTTGCTGCGCAAAAGCAAAATGTGGTTATTGAAGGAAATCAGGCAACTTGGAAAAATGTATGGTTAGCTGCAGGAACTGAAGTAACTTGGAACATGGTGCATTATGATGTGCAATTAATTGGTGGTGTTGTCTTGCATCAGGGTAAAATTGCACAAATGGCAACTGGTGAGGGTAAAACATTAGTTGGAACCCTTCCTACTTATTTAAATGCATTAGCTGGTAATGGTGTGCATATTGTTACAGTGAATGATTATTTGGCACGTCGTGACTCGGAGTGGAATGCACCACTCTTTGAATTTCATGGATTGAGCGTAGATTGTATTGATAAACACCAACCAAACTCGCCGCAAAGACGTAAAGCTTATGCTTCTGATATTGTTTACGGTACGAATAATGAATTTGGTTTCGATTATTTGCGTGATAACATGACGCAGACACCCGATGCTTTGGTACAGGGTAAGTTACATTTTGCAATGGTGGATGAGGTCGATTCAGTTTTGATTGATGATGCGCGTACGCCATTGATTATTTCAGGTCCTATCCCACGTGGTGATCAACATGAGTTCTACCAATTAAAACCACGTATCGAACGTTTGGTAAATGCACAAAAAGCATATATCAATACGGTATTGAATGAAGCTAAGAAAGCAGTTAAAGCTGGAGATATCGATCCAGAAAAAGGTGGTTTAGCATTATTTAGAGCTTATCGCGGTTTGCCGAAAAATAAAGCTTTGATCAAATACTTAAGTGAAGATAATCACCGTCAGATTTTGCAAAAAGTGGAAAACTACTATATGCAAGAGCAGAATAAAAATATGCCTAAAGCTGATGCTGAATTGTTTTTTGTAATTGATGAAAAAAATAATCAAGTAGAATTAACGGAAAAGGGTATTGAGCTTATTACTGCTTCGGGAGAAGATCCTTCATTCTTTATCTTGCCAGATGTAGGTTCTGAAATTGCGGATATCGAAAAAGCGGATATTCCTTTAGAGGAGAAAGCTGCTCGTAAAGAGGAATTATTACGTGATTATTCTATCAAAGCTGAACGTATTCATTCAATCAATCAATTGTTAAAGGCATATACTTTATTTGAAAATGATGTTGAATATATTGTTGACGAAGGCAAAGTTAAAATAGTAGATGAGCAAACGGGACGTATCATGGATGGTCGCCGTTACTCAGATGGATTACACCAGGCAATCGAAGCAAAAGAGAATGTGAAAGTAGAAGATGCTACACAGACTTATGCGACGATTACCTTACAAAATTACTTCCGTATGTACCACAAACTTGCGGGTATGACGGGTACAGCTTCTACTGAGGCTGGTGAGCTTTGGGAAATATATAAATTGGACGTTGTAGAAATTCCTACAAACCGCGTTGCTTTACGTGATGACCGTCAAGATTTTATTTACCGTACTGCTCGTGAAAAATATAATGCCGTTGCGGAAGAAATCCAAAAGTTAACTGAAGCGGGAAGACCTGTGTTGGTCGGTACAACTTCTGTTGAGATCTCTGAATTATTAAGCCGTATGCTTCAATTACGTAAGGTAAAGCATAATGTCTTAAACGCAAAATTACACCAAAAAGAGGCCGATATTGTTGCGGAAGCAGGTCAACCTGGACAGGTAACTATTGCGACAAACATGGCTGGTCGTGGTACGGATATTAAATTAACAGATGAGGTGAAAGCTGCAGGTGGTTTAGCGATCATCGGTACAGAACGTCACGAATCTCGTCGTGTTGACCGTCAGTTACGTGGTCGTGCTGGTCGACAAGGGGATCCGGGATCATCGCAGTTCTTTGTTTCTTTGGAAGACAACTTAATGCGTCTTTTCGCTTCTGAGCGTATCTCTAACATCATGGTTAAAATGGGTGTTGAAGAAGGTGAAGTGATGCAACATAGTATGTTGACAAAGTCAATCGAAAGAGCACAGCGTAAAGTAGAAGAAAACAACTTTGGTATTCGTAAGCGTTTATTGGAGTATGATGATGTGATGAACTCACAGCGTACAGTTATATACACAAAGCGTAAGAATGCATTGTTCGGAGAACGTTTAGACGTCGATTTGAACAATATGATTTTTGATGTTGTTGAAGAAATTGTTGTTGATGCTAAAGAAGGCGGTTCATATGAAGATTTTCAAATTGAAGTAATCCGTATATTTGCTGTAAATCCAGAGATTTCGGAAGAAGAATTCACAAGTCTAAAGATCGAAGCGTTAACAGATCGTTTGTTTGATCAGATAATCAATGCGTACCACACTAAATTAAATACGGTAGCGGCACATACGATGCCAGTATTGCAAAATGTATTTGAAGAGCGTGGTAATGTTGTCGAAAATGTTGTTATTCCTTTCTCCGATGGTCTTCGTGGCATTCAAGTTGCTACAAATTTGAAGAAAGCAATAGAAACAGAAGGAAGAGAAGTTTTCAAATCTTTTGAAAAGGTATTGTTTTAGCATTAATTGATGAAGCTTGGAAAGAGCATTTACGTGAAATGGATGACTTAAAACAATCTGTTCAGAATGCTGTTTACGAACAAAAGGATCCGATCATTATCTATAAAATGGAAGCATTCAACTTATTTAAGTCGATGCTGGCGACCATGAATAAGGATATTGTAAGCTTTATCTTTAAAGGTGAGATCCCTGGACAAAATATGCAAAGTGTTCCAGAACGTTCTGTTCAAGCTGCTCCGGTACAGGTTAAAGCGACAAAAGCAGAGCTGGAATCTCCAATTGGAGTAAGTGCTGAGGATGTAGATACCCGTGATTTGGGCCCTACACAGCCTATCCGCAATGAAAATGCAATTGGCCGCAATGATGACTGTCCTTGTGGTTCTGGTAAGAAATACAAAAACTGTCACGGCGTTAATAGCTAGGCAGTGTTTTAAAAAAATATAATAATGCTTAAGAGAGGATTGATAGTTGTTTTTGCTTTAGTTGCTTTTACTTTTTCGAAAGTAAAGGCGCAACAAAATGAAAATGTAGTTGTCGTAAAAGATACATTAATTACGCTATTACAACACGTTAGGGCAAATATGGGTATCAATCCTGTCGAAAGCAAACCTGTTGCTGTACCAACTAAACCGACTGTAAGAAGCGCGGCTACGCGTACTACGGTTCGTGGTTTTAGGGTTCAGATATTTGCAGGCAGTGATCGTAACAGTGCTTTCTCAGAGCAGGCGCGATTTAGAAATATGTATAAAGATATTGATACCTATATTAATTACGATGAACCTAATTATAGGGTTAAAGTAGGAGATTTTAGGAGTCGATCTGAAGCAAATAATTTTATGAATTTGCTGCGTCAACAATTTAAGAACGTCTTCGTATTCTCTGAAAACGTTTTTGTTTACCAATAATCTTATTAAAATGGCAAGTATTAAAGATAAAGTTAATGCCTTAGCCCAACAGTTTTTTCAAGAAACAGTTCAAATGAGGAGACATCTTCATCAGCACCCTGAACTTTCTTTTGAAGAGTACAATACTTCGGCATATGTCAAGTCTGTTTTGAATGCTATTGGAATTCCCTTTGAAGAAATGGCTGATACGGGTGTAGTTGCCTATTTAACGGGTGACATCGTTTCTGATGAAGTGATTGCTTTACGCGCTGATATGGACGCTTTGCCTATCAAAGAAGTGGAAGGCAGGACTTACGGTTCTCAAAATCCAGGTGTCATGCATGCCTGTGGACATGATGTGCATACCTCATCTTTGTTAGGTGTGGCCAAAATACTGCACGCATTGAAATCGGAATTTGGAGGAGTTGTAAAATTGATTTTCCAACCAGGAGAAGAACGTCTTCCGGGTGGAGCATCCCTCATGATTAAAGAAGGAGTTTTAGAAAATCCTATTCCTTCAGCCATTATAGGTCAACATGTTATGCCTTTTATTGAGGCAGGTAAAGTTGGCTTTAGAGAGGGGAAGTATATGGCTTCTTGTGATGAACTTTTTGTGACAGTAAAAGGTAAAGGAGGTCACGGTGCCCATCCGCATCAAAATATTGATCCAATTGTTATCACAGCGCATATCATAACGGCACTGCAACAGATTGCGAGCCGATTTGCCGACCCAAGAACCCCTACAGTTCTTTCTTTCGGAAAGATCATTGCAAATGGAGCTACAAACATCGTTCCTGACGAAGTTTATCTTGAAGGAACCTTTCGTACGTTTGATGAAGATTGGCGCGCTGAGGCTCATGAAAAGATGGTTAAAATGGCAACAGGTATTGCAGAGAGTATGGGTGCGGTTTGTGATTTTGATGTACGTAAAGGATACCCGTTCCTAATTAACAATCCTGAACTGACAAAAGCAGCAAGAGGTTATGCTGAAGAATATCTCGGTAAAGAAAATGTTTTAGATTTAGATCTTTGGCCTGCGGCAGAAGATTTTTCCTATTACTCGCAGGAAGTAAATGCCTGCTTCTACCGTTTAGGGACAGGAAATAAGTCGAAGGGTATCCAGTCTGCTGTTCATACGTCATCTTTTGATATTGATGAGGATGCATTACAATTGAGCATTGGTCTTATGGCTTATATGACATTAAGACGTTTAGGTCAGTAAAGTCTATGTCGTCACATCATATTGTTCGAGAAAGGCAAGAGCCGGCACTACTGATAACGGATATTTATAGTATTGACAAAGAGTTGGTTGGACAGCTTTTAGAATGGTCTCCAACGATCGTTACGGATGTCAACTCTTATGAAGCTGTTACTTCTCAGGCCTATAAGGTAGATATCATCTTCACTCCGGGGCTCATGGATTTCCCGCAGGAGCATGTAAAGGCTGTTATTTATGAAAAAAATTTTATAGCCAGTGCTTTGAGTTATCTTATTGAGGAGGGGTACAAAGCTGTAAATATATTAGGATCTGGATTTGATCAGACAGTATTGGAATATTTTGCACCAATGATTGATATTGTATGGTTGCATCACGAAACGAGAACTATCTTTGTTCAATCGGGATTTGAGAAATGGATGCCTGCTGGGGATGAGCTTTTTATAGGGTATGTACTGAATGACTTGGAGACAAGTGGTTTGCAAGCGATTGGAGAAAATCACTTTAGAACAATTCAAGATGGTTTTTTTAGGTTAGAATTTTCATCACCAAAATATTGTTTATTGACAGAAAAATTATGAGCGCAGTAATTATTAAATCCGCAGGAAAAGATGAAGCGGCATTTATTAGTAAAATTGGACAGCAAAGTTATAATGAAACTTATCCTGCTATTCTAACGCAAGAACAAATTGATTTTATGTTGAATAAAAATTACACTGTTGATGCTATTCAGGCTTTAATGGACAGTGGTCAAGATTTTTATTTACTGTATGAAGGTGCTGTACCCAAAGGATTTGTTGCTGTTCAAAATAAGGAACAATCGATTTTGAGAATAGAAAAACTTTATCTGTTAGCTGAAGATAAGGGAAAAGGTTATGGAACGAAGTTCTTAAATTTTGTAGCTGATCTGGCTAAATCAAGAGATTTAAAGCTTTTAGAGCTAAATGTAAATCGGGGTAATCCGGCTTATCATTTTTATTTAAAGCAGAGTTTTGTTGTAACGGAAGTTGTTGACATCCCTTATTATGGTTATATTTTGGATGATTATGTTATGCAAAAAGACCTCACGCTTTAACGGTTTATTTTCGTAATTAAGTAGTATATTTGATATAAATAGTAATCATCATGAAAGAAGTAACAGTAGAAGAGCTTAAATCAAAAATTGATAATGGCGAAGATTTTCAATTAATTGATGTTCGTGAATCATTTGAATATGAGGTTTCTAATTTAGGAGGATTGAATATTCCTTTATCTGGAATCTTAATTGAAGTAGATAAAATCGCTAAAGATAAACCTGTCGTGGTACAATGCCGTTCAGGAAAACGTTCTGCGCAAGCAGTAATGATGTTAGAGCAACAAGGTTTTGATAATTTAGCAAATTTAAAAGGCGGAATCCTTGCTTGGAAAGAGGAGATCGATCCTGAGATTGATGTTTATTAATATACATCCATCAAGATTATACTTTTCATATCGATAATCAATAACCGAATAGGTTTACAATAAACAATCGTATTTAATGAAAAACTTAGAGCATCAGACTAAACAAGCTTTTTTGTTTAGTCTTGCTTTTTATTGCATTTCAATAATATCAAAATTCTTTTATTTTGAAATTTTTCCTATTCTCTTTAGTATATCTTTGTTACTCTCTTTAATCTGGGTCGTATTGGTACTGAGAGAAATCATTTTTTCTGGTCGAATTTCAAATACAGAGCGGATGCTCTTGGCTTTATTTATTATATTTTTCAATATAGTAGCGGGTCTATTTTATTTCTTCAAATTTAGGGAGAAGGTAATTGCTAAAAGTAATCTTATGACAAAAATTTTATTTTAAATATTCTAATCAACTTACTGATAGTAGGTGCAGTTTATTATGGCTATAAGTCTTATGAAGCAGGAAACATTTTAGTCTGTGGTATTTCGATCGCGCTATTGGTCGTCTTTATTTTCTTTAAACGTGTACTTATTAAGAAAGTTAGGATTGATTTAAAGAAAGAGGAAGAGCGAAGAAGATTAGAAAAGAACAAGCAATAAAAAGGGGGCTAATTTTTCAATTGCCCCCTTTTTATTATTACTTAACAAATGGTGGTTTTACCACTTTTGCTTTTATACTTTGGTTACGGATACTGATGAAGATTTCAGTGCCTTCTTTAGCGAAAGCATTATCTACATAGCCTAAACCGATTGATTTTTTCAATGTTGGAGATTGTGTTCCTGAAGTTACACGACCAATTTTGTTTCCTTCAGCATCTACGATTTCGTAATCATGACGTGCAATACCACGGTCAATCATTTCAAATCCTACTAGTTTTTTCTTGATACCAGCTTCTTTTTCCGCTTTTAGATTCGCCGAGTTAACAAATTCCTTCGTGAATTTTGTTACCCATCCTAAACCGCCTTCTAAAGGAGAAGTTGTATCATCAATATCATTGCCATATAAGCAGAAGCCCATTTCTAAACGAAGCGTATCACGCGCGCCTAAACCGATTGGTTTAATACCGTAAGCTGCTCCAGCTTCAAATATAGCATCCCAAACTTTGAGCATCTTCGTTAGCAACATAGATTTCAAAACCACCAGCACCAGTATAACCTGTAGCTGATACCAGCACATTTTCTACTCCAGCAAAGGTACCTTTAGCAAAAGAGTAGTATTCCATAGATGCTAGTTCAATATCTGTCAAAGATTGTAAAGCATCAGCAGCTTTAGGCCCTTGTACCGCAAATAGTGAAGTTTCGTCTGAAATATTTTTCATATCAACGCCAAAACTATTGTATTTGGAAATCCAATTCCAATCCTTCTCTATATTAGAAGCATTGACAACTAAGAAATATGTGTTTTCGTCGATGCGGTAAGTTAAAAAGTCATCTACTATCCCTCCAGTTTCATTTGGAAGATAACCATACTGTATTTTACCATCATATAATTTAGATGCGTCATTTGAAGACACCATCTGAAGAAGGTCTAGCGCTTTTTCTCCTTTTAGAATGAATTCGCCCATGTGACTAACGTCAAACACACCTACACCTGTACGAACAGTTTCGTGTTCATCATTGATGCCCGAATATTGAACAGGCATATTGAAACCTGCAAAAGGTACCATTTTCGCTCCTAAAGCGATATGCGTATCCGTAAGGGCAGTATTTTTGATCATAATACGATAAGTTTTATTTATTTACAAATTTACAAAATAAACATGGATTTTAGTCTAAAGATTAGCATTTATGCAATCGATTTACTGATCGATTGTCAAAGAATAAATCGTGGTTTCCATTTTATCATCATCTTTATCTTCGCAAAGAAAAAAAGTGATCTGATCTTCTGATTGCTCTTTTAAGGTAATGCCTTCAAATTTGTGCTTTCCCGGAATACGGATAGTTTCAATACTTTGAGAATTTTTACGATTAAATTTTCCAAGTATTGTGCCCGCAATTTCCCCATCTAAATAAGTTGAGTTTGATGCTTCGGCCGCAGCAATGAAATAAATGAAGTCACCAACCAGAATGGCATCGGTAAAACCTGCTTGTACTTGATCTATGAGCGGTAATTTGATCGCATCAAAACTGGATTTTTCAGTGTTGAACTTGTTGATTTTGAAGATTCCGTTTTGAGCTTTTTGACCATTACCTCTATTGAATAACCAAATCTCATCTTCCGTATGAATAACACCTTCAATATTAAAATTGTCCTGATCGACTAGAAATTTCTGCTGTAAGCGATGATATATTTTGGAAAAATCTTCGGTTAGAACCTCTTTTTGGTAGGTAATGCGAAGGTTACGGTTTGGCGTTGATCCTGAACCATAAATATAATATTTATCCTGATCGAAAGTTATGGATTCAAAATCTGGTTTTTTAGCTTTCGCTATATTCTCTAGATCTGATGTGTTTTTGTCAAGTTGAATTCTTGTTAGAAGTCGGTCATTTAGTCCAAAGTCGTACAAGTATTGACTGTTATCAGCGATTAGAAAAAGGTGATTATTTTGATGTACTAACCCTGACGCGGCACTGATACCGGTGATGGTTAGAAAAAAATCCAGTATGATATTCTTCATATTGAGTTCTCCATGTTTAAGATCTCGAGGACACGTTTAAATTCCGGTTGTAGTCCTGCGTTGATGATGATATTATTTTGTGTTTTGGGATGCTTAAATGTTATTTCAGAGGCATGCAACATCATGGTGTCCATTTCAAAATGCTCTTTCCAAAACTTGTTTTGTTTATTACAACCATGAGGGCGATCACCTATAATCGGGTGGAAGATGTGTGCGAAGTGCTTTCTTAACTGATGCATCCTTCCTGTTGTAGGATTTGCTTCAACTAAGCTATAACGGGATGTTGGAAATTCCTGAAGGAAAAGGAAGTTCTGTATGAGCGATTGTTTTGAAATCGGTTTGTGCTTCCTGTATTACCCCGTTATCTTTTTTCAGGGGATAGTCAATGTGCATCTCTTCGGGCGCATGGCCACGTAATATCGCTAGATATTTTTTATCGACCTGTTGGTTCTGAAATAACTGCTGCAATTCCTTATCCATATCCTTATTTAAAGAGAATAAGAGGATTCCAGCTGTTTTTCGATCAAGGCGATGTGCAGGGTATACCGTTTGATTAATTTGATCACGCAAGAGCTGAAGGGCAAATTCGGAAGCATCGCGCGCGATAGATGAACGGTGTACAAGTAAACCATGTGGTTTATTAATCGCAATGATATCTTCGTCTTGATATAATATTTCTAACATGTTGGATTAATTGTTCTTTATAGCATCGATTATTTCGGTCGCTTTTTCGTCAATCTTAGGGCTTAACCATATTTTTCCGAAAGCACCGACACCTATGGGGTTCTCCTTACCTTGCCATTTAATTTTTGTTAATGAAAAAAGATAGAAGTTTTCAACGAGAACGTTTTTCGAAACAAAATCTTCGACTGCATTATTTCCGAATAACTGCATGCCGATATCAAATAAGCTCTGTTCTTTTTTACCTAATTGATTTTTTAATAAATATTCGGCTTTTTCCTTCACAACAAGTTCATGTTGTTCCTTTTTCGGATTTGTCCATATTGCTGCAATAACAATGAAAATGATTACTAAAGCAAAAATTCTTTTTTTATTCATTTTTAAGAAATTGTGTATACAAAAATAGCGTTTATACATCCATATAAACGCTATTTTATGATTTTATATACATTCGGTTAAAAAAGTAATTGCCAAACCCATTCTCCGGCAATCCATAAAAGATAGATGGTGCCGACAAAAAAGAGGACAATGATCGATAGAATACCCAGTAGTAACCAAATCGCAGAACCTTGATGTTTGTTTTCGTAGTAATGCTCTTTCATCAATTTGATATTCTTGGTATTTGCCTTGTTAAAGAAATCAAATACATTTCCAAAAAGTGGAATTGCTCCTAAAATTGCATCAATTGAAATATTAATCAGCATTTTGACGACTAATTTAGAGCTCGCTCCATTTCTCCACATGACCATTACCAAAACGAATGACGTTCCAAAGCTGGCAATTGTTCCTGCAAAAGGAACAAAATTAAGAAGTGGATCAAGACCAAAGCGGAATCCAGCTATCTGGAAATTATTATCCATCAGCCAGGAGAGTCTTTCAACCCAACCGAAATCATGATCTCTTCTTTTTTCTTTGTCAGCTAAAGATAAATCTCTTTTCATTATAATATTTCAAAGGATGCATTTACCTCACTTGTAATTTTGATCGGTTTAATATCCAAGTCCAGATCATCAGCTACATCTGCAGCTTCCATGTTACTTGATTTGAATGAAGCCATGGCACGTGGTGAATTGAAATAAATCATTTGTGGACTTTCAGACAATAGAATTGCTTTTCCAACTTTTTGACCAGCAGCTTCAGCTAAAATTTTCGCATTTTCCATCGCATCTTTAACCGCTTTAACTTTTAATGTTTTTTCAAGTTCTTTCTTTTTTGAATAATCAAGTTCGCTGATTGCTGTATTCTGTATTCCGGCAGCATCAACACCATCGAACAAATCATTTAATTTATTCAATTGCGTTACTTTAATACGGTATTGACGAGAAAGTAAGATTTCAGTTTCTTTTTTCTTCTTTGTAGCATAGTTCGTACTGTAGATGTTTTGAATTGTAAAATCCTTTTTTTCAACCCCTACATTTGTTGCTGCTTGAAATAATTGCTTTTCAAGAGTTTCGATTGAAACCTTTTTCTTTGTGTTTCCGTCTTGATAAAATTCCTTTAAAGTAACGTTTATATAAATAATATCGGGTGTTACTTCTTCTTCCGCTCTTCCGATGGTTGTTACCATATCTTTATTTGTCATTTGTTGTGCTTGTAAAGTGTGTACAGATGCAAATAGCATTATTCCTAACAATAAATTTTTCATACTTTTTCTATTTTAATACTTGTTTTCAAAAATCGAACCATTGTTTGTTTCTATTGATGTAGACGCAGTTTGAGCCAAGTAGTTTAATGGAAAAAATTAAAAAGATAAAGGATTTTAATTTTTTTTAAATATCTTTAAGAAATTTAATACAATAAAACAATGCAAGAAGGAGTAGTAAAATTCTTTAATGAAACCAAAGGTTTCGGTTTCATCATTCCAAATTCAGGCGAGAGCGAAATCTTCGTTCACGTTTCTGGTTTAGTAGACAAAATTCGTGAAAATGACAACGTTTCTTACGAAGTAGAACAAGGTCGTAAAGGTCTTAATGCGGTAAATGTAAAGTTATCTAATCAGATTTTAAGATATATTTATTGTAGAAAAGCCCGATTTCAGAACGAAATCGGGCTTTTTTATACACTTCTAATTATGAAATTTAATGAGTTTCGGGAGCCTTTTTATATTGTATGGAATCTAATTTCCATTTGTATGCTTCTTTTTTTAGTAGTACTGTTTGTTTTAGATAGTTCTTTATTACTTGTAGCTGCGCCGATTTGTCCATCAAAGCTAAAAGGGACGGAATGTATGCTATGTGGTATGACAAGGGCATTTTTAAAAATTAAAGAAGGAGATTTCTCACTGGCCTATCAGTTTAATCGTGGAAGCATAATTTTGTTTTCATTGATTGTCGTAAATTCTATTATCTTTATAAGTGAAAAAATTATAAACCATAATAAACTATGAGAATAGCAGGATTACTATTGGGTATTCTATCCTTAATCGGGATGTTAGTGGCATTTATCCCTTGTTTAGGTTGGTTAAACTGGCTTAATATTCCTTTTGCTGTAGTAGGTTTGATCGTTAGTTTGATTGCTTACAATGATGTCAATGTGCAACCAAATAACCAGCCAAAGACTGGCATTATTTTATGTGTCATTGCAATTGTATTTGGTGGGTTTCGTTTGGCTGTTGGTGGCGGTATTTTTTAAAATACCATAATCAAGATATTAAATACAGCTGATATAGATTGATCTATGTAATTGATTTAATCTATATCAGCTGTATTTATTTACGAATTATGAGGAGCAAAGGGGTCATTATTGCCTCTTTCAGAAGGAGGGGGTGGAGGAATATGTCCGAAAGGATTCTGGTCTGCAAATGGATTATCATTTTCGTCAGCCTTTGGATCTTGACCATATTCGTTAGGACCTTTATCTCCTTCTAAACAGAAAAGATATATTAGGTAAATATTTAGGAGCGGAATGATACCTATCAACAACACCCATCCTGATTTATTAATATCATGAAGACGTCTAACCCCTACTGCTAAAGCAGGTAATAATAGTGCTAAGCTTACAAGCACATTTATATAAGAAAATGTTGTGGACATTAGGCCTAAAATAGTAAGTATAGTAGCAATTATAGCGTTAAATAACGCGAACATCCAGTATTCTTTTCTGCGGGCTCGACCATCGAAATTTGCATAGTTGTCGCGAACGACTTTCAGAAACCATTCCATAATGTTAAGTTTTAATTAGGTTTTTTTATTAAAGTATATCTAAAAGTAAGGAAATAAATTTCAATTAGATGATTTAATGAAAGATTTCTTCTAAGATATAGAGCGATTTTATTTCTCTGAAATTCGTGAGATGTAGTCTGTAGTAGTCGATTATTTTTTCTAAGAGTATCTGACGGTCTTTAGTACTCATTTTGATATCTTCTGAGGAGTTGAATTCTGTTGCCATCAATTTTCTAAAAAGCGTGGTGTGAGGTTCCTGTAATACATAGGGATGTTCGGGAAGCTGATTGGAGAAAGTGGCAGATTCCAAATTGAAATAGGGATAGTTTTTCGAAGCTTCAACAGGGTAAAAACCCAGAAAACGACTTAAGTTAATAAGAAATACCAAATGAAAATTTGCAAGATTTGTTTCAGAGTTATCAAGCCATAGTATCGCTTGATACAAATATTCGAATAGAAATGGATCTCCAGATTGCTCCCTTAAGATTTTATAGAGCACTTCATTGAGAAATATTGCTAATGAGCTTTTGACAATATCGTAAGGTATACTTTTTAAAGGAGGTACCTGCCGTGCTTCATTTATGCGATGCAGGGAATTGTTATCTTTAAAGGTTACAACCATATCTAAAGGATGTAAGGCCTGTAAGAACCCCGATCTAATTTTAGCTTTAGGTTTGCGGGCGCCATTCACAAGGTATGATTGCAAGCCAAAGTGTTCCGTATAAATTTGAGATACGACGCTACTTTCAGAATAATTGGTGGTTTTTAATACAATACCTCTAGTTTTATGAAGCATATTTATTTATCTTTTTTCTCTTTTCGCATTTCTATCAATGCATTTCTATCAATCTTGCGTATTAGGCGATAAATAATACGAAGAAACCCGACTCCAAAAGAAATTACCCCTAAAATCATAATAGGTTTATACCAATTATTTTGTAATTTCATTAGATAATAACTGACCAGGATGAGTATAATAGCAAGTATGATTTCTAATAGTCCTCTGCGTAAATATTTATTCATGATGTTTACAAGTGTGAATTGTTGAAAACTATTTTCTATGTTTAAGCAAATATAATATAATTAAATACATTATTTTTGCCTTTACCAAGGCCTGGATATTTATTTTTTTAAAAATAAATCCTTAAAATTGTTGCATTTAACAAAATAAATATAGATATTTGCACACTCTTTGCGAAAAGATATATTTAAATTAAGACAACAAAATAACATAATATCATGTCAAGAATTTGTGATTTAACAGGCAAAACAGCAATGAATGGATATAATGTATCTAATTCTAACGCTAAAACAAAACGTAAATTTTACCCAAATTTGCAAACAAAACGTTTCTTCATTCCAGAAGAAGATCGTTGGATTACATTAAAAGTTTCGACTTCGGCGATTAAAACTATCAACAAAATCGGTATCACTAATGCTATCGGTAAGTTCATAAAAAAAGGATCAATTTAATTGATTTTTCGCCTGTTGCATAAAATATCATTCATGAATTTCAATCCTAGCATTTTATAGGATTCAAAATAAAGTAAAACAATGGCTAAAAAAGGAAATAGAGTACAAGTTATCTTAGAATGTACTGAACACAAAGAAAGTGGTCTTCCGGGAATGTCTCGTTACATCACTACTAAGAACAAGAAAAATACAACTGAGCGTTTAGAATTGAAAAAATTCAACCCAGTATTGAGAAAAGTTACTGTTCACAAAGAAATTAAGTAATTCACATCTTAGTTGCTGTGTAAGCACTAAGTTAAAATATTAATACCATGGCAAAGAAATCTGTTGCATCGTTACAAAAAGGTGGCGGTAAAGAATATACAAAGGTTATTATTACTACTAAATCGACTAAAACGGGAGCTTATACTTTCAAAGAGGCGATGATTCACAATGATAAAGTAAAAGATACTTTAGCAGAGGCTGCAAAAAATAACTAGTAATTTTCCTTTTTTAAAGTTTTTCTTTAAAAAGAATTCAAAAAAATAGCCGTTTTGGTATACACCGAAAGGGCTTTTTTTGTTGGTTTCAAATATCTATCTTTGGCAATCGGTATTTTATACTGGTCGGAAGATAAATAATAATGAATTCATAAGCGGAGCATATATCAATGGGATTATTCGATTTTTTCAAGAAGAAACAAGAAACTCCTGAAGCCCAAGAAGCTTTAGATAAAAGTTTGGAAAAGACTAAAGAGGGTTTCTTTTCTAAAATTACAAAAGCAGTTGTTGGTAAATCAACTATCGATGATGATGTTTTAGATAATTTGGAAGAAATATTGGTGACCTCGGATGTGGGTGTGACAACAACGCTGAAAATTGTTGACCGTATTCAGGCGCGTGTTGCACGTGATAAATATGTTTCAACCTCAGAGTTAAATACGTTATTGAAGGAAGAGATTCAGGAATTATTAGCGGAAAACAACAGTTCTGATTTTGAAAACTTTGAGTACGGTAATCACAAACCATATGTTATCATGGTGGTCGGTGTAAACGGAGTTGGAAAAACAACAACAATTGGAAAACTAGCACATCAGTTGAAAGCAGCTGGCAATAAAGTTGTTTTGGGTGCTGCTGATACTTTTCGTGCTGCTGCCGTAGAACAAATCAAGCTTTGGGGTGAACGTGTAGGTGTTCGTGTTGTTGCACAGGCGATGGGATCTGACCCTGCTTCTGTTGCTTATGATGCAGTCCAATCGGCCTTATCTAACGGTGATGATGTCTGTATTATTGATACAGCAGGTCGTCTTCATAACAAGGTTGGCTTGATGAATGAGTTGGGGAAAATAAAAAATGTCATGCAAAAGGTTATTCCTGGTGCTCCACATGAAATTCTATTGGTTCTTGATGCCTCTACAGGACAAAATGCCATAGAACAATGTACTCAATTTACACAAGCAACTGATGTCAATGCCTTAGCATTGACTAAACTGGATGGTACCGCAAAGGGTGGGGTAGTTATCGGTATATCTGATCAATTTAAAATACCTGTAAAATATATTGGTGTCGGTGAGAAAATCGGCGATTTACAGTTATTCAACAAAAAAGAGTTTGTGGATTCGCTGTTCAAGTAATCCACATCCATTATATGAAAACAAAATATAGTAAGGCTGTAGAGCCAAAGTCAAAACCCCGTGTGAATGTGGTTACATTGGGTTGTTCTAAAAATATTCATGATAGTGAAGTATTGATGGGACAATTAAAAGGTAATCAAATAGAAGTTGTACACGAGGCTACTAATATTCAGGAGAACGATATTGTTGTTATCAATACCTGTGGTTTTATCGATAATGCCAAACAGGAGTCTATTGATACGATCTTACAGTTTTCAGAATTGAAAGATGAGGGCAAGATCAATAAGGTCATTGTTACAGGCTGTCTTTCTGAGCGCTATAAACCTGAGCTACAATCTGAGATTACAAACGTAGACGGTTATTTTGGTACAAATGACTTACCTGATTTATTAAAATCTATTGGTGCAGATTATCGCCATGAACTTTTGGGTGAGCGTATGCTGACCACACCTTCGCACTATTCTTACTTTAAGATCGCCGAAGGTTGTAACCGTCCATGTTCATTCTGTGCGATTCCGTTAATGCGTGGTAAGCATGTTTCAAAATCAATTGATGATTTAGTGAAAGAAGCCAAATTCTTAGCTTCTAATGGAACGAAAGAATTGATATTGATCGCACAAGATTTAACCTATTACGGATTAGATATTTATGGAAAGCGTAACCTTTCTGACTTGATGCGTCATTTATCTGATGTTGATGGTATCGATTGGATCCGTTTGCAATATGCTTATCCTTCTGGATTCCCAATGGATATTCTTGATGCGATGAATGAACGTTCAAATATCTGTAATTACTTAGATATGCCATTGCAGCATATTTCTGATCGTATGTTGACTTCAATGCGTCGCGGTACAAGTAAGCAAAAACAGATTGATTTGGTTAATAAGATCCGTGATAAAGTTCCTAATATTGCTTTGCGTACAACGTTAATCTGTGGTTATCCTGATGAAACTGAGCAAGATTTTCAAGAGATGTTGGAATGGGTTGAGGAAACACGTTTTGACCGCTTAGGATGTTTTACTTATTCGCATGAAGAGAAAACACATGCGCATTCATTGGAAGATAATGTCCCTGAAGAAGTAAAACAGGAGCGTGTAGAAGCGATCATGGAAGTACAACAAGGAATTTCTTTTGAGATCAATCAAGATAAAATAGGAAATACCTATAAAGTATTAATTGACCGTGTGGACGGCGATTACTTTATTGGCAGAACAGAATATGACTCTCCAGAAGTTGATAATGAGGTTATACTTGATGCAAAAACAAACTATGCCCGAATCGGTGATTTTGTAAATGTTAAAGTGGACCGCGCTGAAGACTTTGATTTATATGGATCTATTGTCAAATAATAGCGATCCAATCGTTGCTTTTATTCGTAAACACTACATTTGTGCGCAGAGAAAATATTAATTGCTTATTTTGTATAGCAATTATGTATATTACTCTGTTTTTAGTGCAAATGTAATCACGAATGAAAGCAACTTATATAGACTACAGCGAAACCAACAGCTTTTCTAAGACACTTATTGCTTATTTAAATCAGGATGAAGCTTTAGTTCCTTTATCGGGAATTGGCCAACTTTCGCTGGTTTTGAAAAGCAAATTAATGAAAAAAAACCTTTTCCTTCGCGTACGCTTTTAGTTGATCGATTAAAAGCACAATATGGCGATTTACTAGAATCCGCTCCTCACGTTGCAGCAAACATTGATAAATTACTTGCTGATAACGCATATACCATTACAACGGGACATCAACTCAATATTTTTACTGGTCCATTATATTTTATCTTTAAAATCATAACAGCTATTCGTTTAGCAGATGATCTTAAAGTCAGGTTTCCAGAGAAAGAATTTGTTCCTGTTTATTGGATGGCTACGGAAGATCATGATTTTGCGGAAATAAACCATACGAAATTGTCAGGCAAAAAAATCGTTTGGGATACTCCCGCGGTTTCAGCTACAGGAAGGATGGATACGGATTCTATTGTTCAGGCAGTAAAGCAGTATACCGGTGTTTTAGGGCTTTCTGAGCATTCTTGTAAACTTGCCTGTATTGTTGAGAATGCTTATCTCAAGCTTGATAATTTAGCCGATGCTACCCGATATCTTGTACATGAATTGTTTAAGAAATTTGGCCTGCTTATTATTGATGCTGATGACAAAACGTTAAAAACCGTTTTTAAACCGATCATAGCAGAAGATATTTTAACAGAAAAAAGCTTTAAAGCAATAGAAGAGACTTCTGAGTCTTTGGAAAAAGCCGGTTTTGCCACACAGGTGCATGCTCGTGAAATCAATTTTTTCTATCTGACAGATGAATTTCGCGAACGTATTGTTTTAAATGCTGATGGCCGTTATGAGGTTTTACATCAGGATATTTACTTTACAAAAGCGGAGCTTGAAAAGGAAATAGATACATACCCAGAAAGATTCAGTCCGAATGTGGTTATGCGTCCTATGTACCAGGAAATCATCTTGCCTAATTTAGCTTATATTGGTGGTGGGGCAGAAATGGTTTATTGGATGCAGCTAAAAGCTAATTTTGATCAATATGGAATTGATTTTCCAATTTTAATACCACGTAATTCTGCCATGATTACTGAAGATAATGTGGTGTCTAAGATTTTTAGACAGGATCTTACTTTTAAAAGTATATTCCGGGATAGTGAAATTCTAAAGAAGGAATTTGTGCGTCGGCAAACGAAACATCGTTTAAATCTAAATGATGAATGGATGGAGCTAAATGCCATATTCGGAAAAATAAAGCTTCGTACGCACAAGATAGATCCTAGTTTATCACCAAGTACGGAAGCGATTAAAGCACGGTTAAAAAAAGCTATTAATAATCTGGAAAAGAAATTAATGCGTGCCGAAAAGCGGAATCATAAAGATGCATTGTCTAATATCGACCATATCAAAGAACGTCTGTTTCCAGGTGGTGGATTGCAGGAACGGTCTGAGAATTTTGGTCTTCTCTATGTTAAATATGGAGATACCTTATTCGATGAACTTTATAAGCATTTTAATCCATTGGATTTTAAGTTTACGATACTCTATTAAAAGTCAGCTCAAAGCTGACTTTTTTCATTTATAATTTGATAACACACAGTTCAGTTCTAGTTAACAGGGGGTGGTTAGATTTGTTGCATAACAATGTAACAAAATACTAGATGAAAGAATTTCTACTCACAACATGTTTAACTGTCATTGGTACTGGTTTGTATGCGCAGACAACTCAGGCTGGTTTTGCTGGAAAGATTACAGACGAGCACGCTAAAGGTGTTCAAGGCGCTTCTGTAGAGGTTCGAAATGAATCGACAGGCTTCACCACAAAAACATCTACCAATGCAAATGGCGATTATAATTTTAAAGAGCTACCATTGGGCGGTCCTTATATATTGAAAGTTTCCTATGTTGGATATGGTGAACAGGTTCGGACCGGATATAATTTAAATCAGGGTGATATTGTTCGATTGAATATTTCCATTCAAAATTCTTCAAATGTACTAGAGACAGTAGAGATTAAAGGTACAAATACATTAAAAAATCAGGTTGAAAATTTAGGTGCCGCAACTGCCGTCACGGCAAAGGATATCGCAAAATTGCCGGTTAATGGAAGAAACTTTACCTCTTTAATGGATCTATCACCATTGAGTAAAGGTGATAATATAGGTGGTCAGCTTGGTTCTTCGACCAACTTTACCATTGATGGTATGAACGCAAAGAATCCAACATCTGCCGGTTCAACAACAAGCAGAAGCGGGGCACCATTTTCGATTTCGATTGAAGCTGTCCGGGAATTTAAAGTGGTGACCAATCAATATGATGTGACTTATGGCAGAGCAGGTGGGGGTACTGTAAGTGCCGTGACAAAACAAGGAACTAATAAGACACAGGGTAGTGCTTGGTTGTATTCTCGGGCTGATTGGCTATCCAGTCCTAATGATATCAATGGTAAAAAGCGGATGAATGATTTCTCCACTTACCAATATGGATTCACTTTGGGGGGACCAATCATTAAAGATAAGCTTCATTACTTTGTCGCTTGGGATCATCAACGTGATGCTCGCCCATTAATTATAGCCGATATAACCTCTACTGCAGATGAAGAACGTTTTGGCATTACAAGAGACAATCTGGATAAGTTTGTTGACATCGGACAAAGAAAATATGGTATGGGCCAGGAGGCACAGACAGGTTCTTTTGACAAAATACGTCCATCAAATGCGATCTTTGGTCGTATTGATTGGCAAATTAATGACAAGAACCTCTTGACCATCCGTAACAATTTTACAAACGATATGAATAGGCTTGGCTTGCAGGATAATAAGGATATCATGATGTATGAATCTTATGGAAATGATAAAAATATTGACAATAGCTTATTAGCGACATTGCGTACAACGATTTCTCCTAAAATAACCAATGAATTAAAAGTACAGCACCTTTATACTTATCAGAGTAGTAGTCCAGGGGATCTTTTACCGAGTAAAAATATTCCGCGCGCAATTGTAGAGGATATAAAATCTACCACTGGTACTAAAACACTGCAATTGGGTGGACATCGTTTTGCTCAGGAAGCTTTTAAAAATAATGTATTTCAGCTTGTAGATAATATCTATTACAGTACAGACAATATAAATTATACTTTTGGTGTTGACTTAATGTATACGCATGCAAATTCAGTGTATGGTAGCGAAGTGAATGGACGCTTCCACTTTAGACCAAGCGATAACGGAAATACTGCTTTACAAAATTTTGAAGCAATGGTGCCGTACAATTATTATCGTGAAGTTCCATTGATGGCAGATCCAACGGTTGTCGGCAAAATATTTAATGCGGGTGTTTATGGACAGCTACAGACCAAATTAGCTAAAGGTTTGGATTTAGTAGCAGGATTAAGATTGGATTATGGACATTACCCAACTTCTCCTCTGAACGAAGATTTGTTAAAAGAAGTTGGTGTACGTACGGATCATAAACTGAAGTCTTTTGTAGCTCAACCGCGATTTCAGATGACCTGGGATGTGAATGAGGAACGGAAAGACTTTTTCCGTATTGGAGGAGGTATCTTTGCTTCGGATATCAACAATTATATGACGATCAATAATCTGACCTTTGATGGTAAGCATTTTGCGACTGTAGATGTGCGTGGTAAAGATGTGCCTAATCCTGATTTTATTGGATATAGAAAAGATCCTTCTTCTACGCCAACATTGGCACAATTTCAAACACCGACCATTAATACCTATGGATCTGACGCGAAGATTCCAGTGGTGTATAAGGCAAACGTATCTTATACGCATTTCTTTACAGAAAAACTCAAAGCGAGTCTTTCAGGATATATGAATTTGGGACGTAATAATTATATGTATGTAGATCGTAATATGGTAAATGATCCTTTCTTTAGATTAGCGAATGAAGACAACAGGGGCGTATATGTTCCTGCATCTTCTATCGTTGCTGGTGCTCCAGATTGGAAGCAGGGAAGGATTTCTAATAAATACGGACGTGTTTTGGAAATGAATTCTAAAGGAAAGGTCAACCAATTTGCAGTGGTATTGGATGCCAGTTACCAATACTATAAGGATGGATCTATTTCTGTCAGTTATACGTGGAATGACGTGAAGGATAATACTTCTTTCAATGGAAATGTGGCCAATACAGCAACACTGTCTTTAGCAGTGAAAGATGATCCAAGAGATTTAAGTGAGATGAGTTATTCCAATAATCAATTCCGCAATAAATTGGTTATATATGGTACTTTGCCAACATTTTATGGCGTGAGTGTAGGTGTTCGTTATTCGGGTATTGGAGGAACACGTTATAGTCTGTTGGCAGGAGGTAATATCAACGGCGATTTTGTCAGCAATGATAATGATCTAGCTTATATTTTTGATCCAAATAATCCAAGTACGCCAAAACGTATAGTAGATGGTTTAAATAACTTATTGGATAATGCTGCCAATCAAAGCCTCAAAGATTATATTAAGGAATATGAGGGTAAAATAGCAAAACGTAACGGAGGGATAAATGGTTTCTATGGCTTAATTGATCTTAGGGTCGCTAAAAAGTTCAATTTATACAAAAACCATGCTTTGGAGGTATCTGGTGATCTCTTTAACGTTGCCAACTTATTTAAGAAAACTTGGGGTGTAAATGAAGCCATTGGGAACCAGAGATTATATGCTTTGGGTGGAAAAGATACTGACGGAAATGCTTTACCTCAGTTTGATGCGACATTACAGCAGTATAATTATAGCGTAGCAAATACGGGAGTGATCTCACGTTCTGGAAATCCATATCAATTTCAATTAGGTTTACGTTACTCTTTCTAATATTTCAACTTATAAGAGGGTCTTTTCAAAATGAGAAAAGGCCCTTTTTTTATGATTTTATTTTGGTATGGGTGATAAGCGAACTGACATCGTGCATAACGAGCATTTGTTATCAGGAATTATGTCGGGTAAATTAGAATCTTGCTCTAGATGATGAAATTGAGCTTAAATTTTGTGTGCAGATGAGATCGCAAACGATTGTTTTGTATGGGTATTCTAATAATTATTTTTACAGACATAATCTGCTTTTTTAGGACTTGAAAAAATGTATCTTTGCACATCCAAAAAGCAGCTGTTTTGCTATTATTTTTAATAAAACCAAAAAAGGTAAGAATCTAGCGAAAGGCACTAATTTTTTGCACACATGAGTAACATACATTTTCAAGAAAAATTTGAAGATCGTCACAACGGACCAAGATCGGTTGAAACGAGAGAAATGTTGGAATTTTTAGGCGTTGACTCGCTTGACCAACTTATTGAGCAAACTGTTCCTGCACAGATTCGTGCAAAACAAGCTTTACAATTGCCTGCTGCTTTAAGCGAAGTCGCTTATTTGAAAAGGGTAAAACAAATTGCAGAAAAAAATAAAGTTTTCAAGTCTTATATCGGACAAGGTTATTTTGATGTGATTTTACCAGGTGTTATTCAAAGAAACGTCTTTGAGAATCCAGGATGGTATACACAGTATACACCTTACCAGGCAGAGATTGCACAAGGTCGTCTTCAGGCGTTGTTAAATTTTCAAACGGTTATTTGTGATTTAACAGGATTAGAGATCGCGAATGCGTCTTTATTAGATGAAGCTACTGCTGCTGCTGAAGGTATGTTTATGCTTTATTCGGCTCGTAAAAACAAAGCGGCTAATGTTTTCTTGGTTTCTGAAAATGCTTATCCACAAACGATCGATGTATTAAGAACTCGTGCATTATCTTTTGGAATTGAACTTCGTATTGAAGCTATTTCTGAAGACAGTTTAACGGATGATGTATTCGCTGCATTTGTTCAATATCCTGCTGCAGATGGTTCAATTATAGATTATAAAGCTTTTACTGCTGCTGCTCATGCCAAAAACATTAATGTTTGTGCCGCTGCAGACTTAATGAGTTTAACGTTATTAACTCCTCCGGGAGAATGGGGTGCTGATGTTGTTGTTGGTAATTCACAACGTTTCGGTGTACCAATGGGTTTCGGTGGTCCTCACGCTGCTTTTTTCGCAACTAAAGACGCTTTTAAGCGTAATATTCCAGGCCGTATTATCGGTGTTACGACAGATTCTAATGGCAATTACGCATTGCGTATGGCATTACAGACTCGTGAGCAGCATATCCGTCGTGATAAAGCATCATCTAATATCTGTACTGCACAGGCTTTATTAGCAATTATGGCGTCATTCTATGCCGTATATCATGGTCCTCAAGGAATCAAGAATATTGCTAGCCGTATTCACGATTTGGCTCAATTGTTAGACCAAGCTGTTCAACAGTTGGGTTATACGCAATTGAACAAAAACTACTTTGATACTGTTCGTTTTGAATTAGGTGGTGAAGTTGCTGGATTAAAATCTGAGGCTTTAAATAACGAAATGAACTTCAATTATGTAGGTTCTGTTGTAGGGATCTCTATTGATGAGTCAACGACTTATGAAGACATTTTAACGATTGTAAAAGTATTTGCTAAAGTAAAAGCTAAAAATTTGGCTGATGTTGATTTCGAATCTATCGAGGCATCTTTAACATCAGCTCTTCCTGCTGATTTGGTTCGTACTTCTGATTACTTAACACACCCAGTTTTCAATAGCTACCACTCAGAGAGTGAGATGTTACGTTACATCAAATCTTTGGAAGCAAAAGATTTATCATTATGTCATTCTATGATTCCATTGGGATCATGTACAATGAAATTGAATGCTACTGCTGAAATGACTCCAGTTACATGGGCTAACTTCGGCGGTTTACATCCATTCGCTCCTGCAGATCAAACTTCTGGTTATATGCAGTTGATCGGTGAGTTGAATGATTGGTTATCTGAAATTACAGGTTTTGCTAAGATGAGTTTCCAACCAAACTCTGGCGCTCAAGGAGAATATGCCGGTTTAATGGTTATTCGTGCTTACCATGAAAGTCGTGGAGACCATAACCGTAACATCTGTTTAATTCCTGCTTCCGCTCACGGTACAAACCCTGCTTCCGCTTCTATGGCTGGATTGAAAGTTGTGGTTGTTAAATGTGATGATCGTGGTAACATTGATGTTGAGGATTTAAAAGTAAAAGCAGCAGAGCATGCCGCGAATTTAAATTCATTTATGGTGACTTATCCATCTACGCATGGGGTATTTGAAGAACCTATTATTGAAATCTGTGAAATTATCCATGCAAATGGTGGACAGGTTTATATGGATGGAGCGAATATGAATGCGCAGGTTGGTTTAACAAGCCCTGGTCGTATCGGTGCTGACGTTTGTCACCTGAACTTACATAAAACGTTCTGTATCCCTCACGGTGGTGGTGGTCCTGGTATGGGTCCAATCGGTGTTGCAGCACACTTAGTACCTTTCTTACCTAATCACGAAGTGGTTGAAGTTTCTGGTGAAGAGGGTATCACTGCAGTATCTGCGGCGCCATTTGGTTCTGCTTCTATCTTAATTATCTCGCATGCTTATATCGCAATGATGGGTGGAGATGGATTAACGAACGCTACAAAAACTGCAATTTTAAATGCAAATTATATTAAAGCTCGTTTGGAAAACCACTACCCAGTATTATATTCTGGTGTAAATGGACGTTGTGCACACGAGATGATCTTAGATTGCCGTGCATATAAAAATGTGGGTGTTGAAGTTGCTGATATCGCAAAACGTTTGATGGATTATAGTTTCCATGCTCCAACAGTTTCTTTCCCTGTAGCGGGTACTTTGATGGTTGAGCCTACTGAGTCTGAGTCTAAAGCTGAATTAGATCGTTTCTGTGATGCTTTGATCGCTATTCGTCAAGAAGTTGCTGCGGTTGAAGCGGGTGATGTAGATCAGGCTGATAACGTATTGAAAAATGCGCCTCATACTGCATCTGTTGTAACTGCTGACGAATGGACTAGATCTTATTCTCGCCAAACAGCTGCGTATCCTTTGGCTTATTTAAAAGATCGTAAGTTCTGGCCTTCTGTTGGTCGTGTAAACGATTCACAAGGAGATAGAACATTAATTTGTTCATGTCCTTCTATTGAAGAGTACGCAGAAGCTTAATCAAAAATATAATAAAATAAAAAAGCCTTCATCTAATACAGATGAAGGCTTTTTTTTGTAAAAGATAATATTGAGCATGTCATCTTTAGGATCTTGCTCATGATGGATGGTAGACAGTTCAATACCTTAACTTTTTGAGGAAGTAAGATTAAATATAATTCATTTGTAGCGGGAGTAGAGAGAGGATTGTCATAGCTAAATGATGAATCTCAAAAAAGGTAAAAGAAAGAAGATGTCTTATATATGATGCAATTATAATTGTAAATAAAACAAATTTATCTAAGTTTGTTTTGTGTTTTAATGAAAATCCAAGTTCAAGTTTACATGACTTAACTAACGACGCGGATTGTCTTTTTTGTGCAGCATCAATAATGATGATATCATTTTTGTGAATAGCTTGCTGACGGAATGTTTACTGGACGGAAAAGCAAGATGTTGGAATACGTATTTATCATGCATAAATGAGATGAAGTGCTTCTGAAGTAATTATATTAATAATGAAAGTAAAATCAACAATAACTTTTTTAGTGATGACAGCGCTATTTGCTTCCTGTTCGACAGGTAAGTATGCCGCAACTGAGAAAGTCTATAAGAAAAAAGCAAAGTTACTTGCCAAAGAATATGCTACAAGTCCTGTTATCAACCAAGCTATCGGTAAATTACCGCTATCGGTTGAAAAAGAATGGATCGCATCGATAAACTTTGGGATTCGCAAACCAAACTATGTTGTGATTCATCATACTGCTCAGGATTCACTGGGACAGACCATACGTACCTTTCATTCTGAAAAGGCGGGTGTAAGTGCTCATTATGTTGTTGGCCGTACTGGTAAAGTGGTGCAGATGGTCAATGATTATTATCGTGCACATCATGCAGGAATTGGTAAATGGGGTAATGATACGGATCTAAATTCTTCTTCTATTGGAATTGAATTAGATAATAATGGAACAACAGATCCTTGGACAGATGCACAGATTAATGCGCTGACCGAGTTACTTTCGTATCTTAAAGTGAAATATAACATCCCTCAAGCAAACTTCATTGGTCATATGGACTTAGCTCCAACTCGTAAAAATGATCCATCACGATTTCCCTGGAAGGTATTAGCAGATAAGGGTTTCGGTTACTGGTACGAAGAATATCTGGAAACTCCACCAATTGATTTTAATCCAAAACTGGCTTTGAGAATTATTGGTTACGATGTAAAGAATTTGGATGCAGCTATTAAGGCTTTTAAACAGCATTACATCCAGACGAATGCAAATGTCGCTACGCTGAAGGAAAATGATCTGAAGATATTGTATTCGATCTATAAAAAGTTCTTATAACAATAAAGAGCTCCAAATTTTGGAGCTCTTTATTGTTATTGTGACATCTATACCGTCTTAACATATTTGATATCGTAATTTTCAATGTCTATGATGTAACCATTTTTAATTAAGAAATCAAATAATGGTTTGGCTTCTTCAGAAACGGCCATATTTTTTGTGGTGATAATCTTATTTTCTTTTTTCAATAAGTATGGATATGCATATAGCTTGATATTCTTATTGAACATTCCCGAAATATAGGAAAGAAGTTCATTGGTGTAATGCTCCTTGTTGTAATTATCCGAATTAAAGATATTTCTTAAATTGGAAACGTTGGTCGCAATACCAATATTCTTTGGTTTGAAATTATTGATAAACTCAGCAAGATGATTATTTCTTCTGAAATTGCTGACGATGATATTATTGCCTGTTGAACATAGCTCTTCGGCACGGTGTGCAAATTCTTCGAGATCTTTATCGGTAATGATATGATCCTCTTCAAGTACATTGCCCATTAATACCTCTATCAGGACTACTGTGTTTTCTGATGTTGCGCCTGTGTTTTTCTTAAATTGATCTACAGCAAGATTGAATAGATCAAAGTTAGGAAGAGATTTTTGTCTATATTTTGTTCTTAGAAGAATGATATTCTTTTTGTAAAGGTAATCTTTGATCTGTGCGGCTTTGCCATCTGGTTTAAAGATTGCGGCCTTTGCAAAACCTTTAGCAATCAGGTATAAATTGATCAATCTTTCATTGACATTTTCAAACAACGGGCCAGTTACTTTTACAAGATCAATTTCTACAGAGCCTACAGATAGATTGTCGACTAATGACTCAATCATGGTCTGCACGTTATCGGTATAATAATAGGCTGCGAAAAGGAGGTTGACTCCAATGATACCCAATACTTTTTGTTGTAGCTGATTGTCGCTATCTAGCAGTCTTACGTGTATAATGATATCGTTGGTAGGGCCGTCGACTTCGTGTTGAAATCTGACACCAATCCAACCATGAGGTTCATTTGTTTTTGTAAAGTTTAGCGTAGTAACGGTGTCGGCAAAAGCGAAGAACTTTTTGTTACAGTATTTTTCACCATGTAAGCGCTTGGTTAATAAATCGAACTCGTGTTTTAGCATTTTCGTTAAACGCGTGCGGCTTACATATCTGCCATCCTCTTCTTCTCCGTAGATGGCATCGCTAAAAGTCATGTCGTAAGCCGACATTGTTTTGGCGATTGTTCCAGATGCCGCCCCTGCATTGAAAAAGTTACGTGCAACTTCTTGACCCGCTCCAATTTCAGCAAAGGTGCCGTAAATCTCCGGATTCAGATTTATTTTCAGTGCTTTTCTTTTGGTTTCAAATATTTCTCTTACCATGGTACAAAGGTACAAAAAATGATAGCCTGCAGAAAAGGAATGGGAGGGAAGATGATATTTGATCAATTTATAACAAAAGGGTTATTT
>NZ_ASZT02000045.1:0-34279 GCF_001006065.1 Sphingobacterium sp. IITKGP-BTPF85 | reverse complement strand
CCATTCTCCTTATAAGCTCCTCCCGAACGCGCATCAAGGAATTTGTCCGGTTCATCTTTCGGTTCTTAGCTCCAATAGGTCTGAATAAAATTACCTAAATTTACATTAAACGTGCTTTCAAAATACTTGGCTATTAATCTTATATCAGCATTCCCATTATCGAAAACAGCTTGATAATGCAACGCATAAATCAATTCTATCAATGAAGCCTTACTACCTGTCCAATTCAACTTTGGCAAGTCTATTAATCGATCCTCCTGCTCCATATTCTTATATAGTTGGTCTTCGATATAGACCTGTATCAAATCGTTCGCCATTATTTTGGCAACTTTATAATCATGCGAAGTGGAAAAGGACTGGTCAGATTGAAAATAGTAGGTATCTAAACATAGCTTAATATCATGCTTGCCCCGTACAAAGAACTTCTCGTCAAGAAAGGAATTATTATTGCGATAATATTTATAAAATTCAAGATTGTTCTCAAAGAACCTTTTGAGTCTTTTCAGTTCTTTTTTAAGGTATTTCCTAATGGGCTTTACCCCATACGGTTTTTTTGTCTCGATTTTATAAATGGCATTGTAGTAAATAAGTTTGGCAACAATCTTCGGTTTCAGGTTTTTGAAAAAGAGAATTTCTTCTTCCTGACTTGAAAAACCTTTGGCTAAGACAGCTTTTTTAAGCTCGTTAATCTTGTCTAATATTATTTCTATTATTTTCTCCCATAACGAAATCGAATCATTAATATCCGAAGAACAAAGACTAATCTCTTCCTCTATTTCTTGTAATATTTTGTTACTATATTGTACCAACCCCTAAGTTTTAATATTTATTAATAAGTCAATCAACTGAACCGCAGACACACTTATTCTCATATAAATACCTTAATTTTTTATCAGTTCCAAGAACTCATCAAATAGATACCTCGAATCATAGGGACCTGGAGTGCTTTCGGGGTGGTATTGTACTGAGAAAGCAGGTTTTTTCCTTAATTTAATTCCCTCAATGGAGTCATCGTTTAAATTCAAATGAGTTATTTCAACCATGTCCTTAGCCTTTTCCACATCTTCAGGTATAATGCCAAAGCCATGATTTTGAGTGGTAATTTCGCTCTTGCCAGTTCTAAGGTTTAGGACAGGATGATTTAGCCCCCTGTGTCCGTGGTGCATTTTAAATGTTCCAATACCTACGGCACGGGCTAATAATTGATGTCCAAGACAGATACCGAATAATGGTTTACCAGTTTCTAAAATATTTTTTACTGTTTCAACTGCATAATCCATTGCCGATGGGTCTCCCGGACCATTAGATATGAAATAGGCATCGGGGTTAAATTCCATCAGTTGCTCAAGGGTGCTTTTCGCAGGAAATACTTTGATGTACAGACCTCTTTCAGCCATATTCTGCAACATGCTTCGCTTGACCCCAAAATCAAGCAAAGCAAGGTTGTACGGTGCATTTTCATCGCCAAAAGTATATGGCTCTTTTGTTGAAACGACCGATCCCAATTCCAAGCCCTCCATTTTTGGTATAGCATCAAGGGCGTTTTGTAATTCTTCTTTAGTAGTCAATTCTGAACTAACCACACAATTCATTGCCCCCTTGCTTCGGATATGGTTGACAAGTGCCCTTGTATCAACATCTTGAATGGCAACTATTCCGTTTTCGATCAAGTAATCTCCGAGCGATTGGATAGCTGTAAATCGGGAGAAACGCTCCGTTAGGTTTTTACAGATTAGGGCTTTTATTTTAATCCCCTGTGATTCTACGTCATTGCCGTTAACGCCATAGTTGCCGACATGAGCTGTGTTCATTATTAAAACCTGACCAGAATATGAGGGGTCGGTAAAGACTTCCTGATAACCTGTCATGCCTGTGTTAAAACAAAGTTCTCCGCCTGTTGTCCCTATTTTACCAAAAGCCTTTCCTTTAAGCAATGTACCGTCTTCGAGGTACAAATATGCCGTAGTATGTTGTTTAGCTGTCTGCATTTAATATTTTTTTTCTAATTCTAACTATTTACTCAGGTGCATATTCCGTTCTTTGTATAGCTGTCTAAACCAAGGGTCTTTTAAATCCTTGATGAAACGGATCGCTTCTCCTGTACTTTTCATTTCGGGTCCTAATTCTTTATTAACGTTTGGAAATTTCTGAAATGAAACACGGGTTCTTTTATAGCAAAACCTTCAAGATTTTTTTTGATGTCAAAGTCCTTTAGACTTTTTTCGCCTAACATAACTTTTGTTGCTATGTTCAGATAAGAAATACCATACGCTTTGGCTATAAACGGTGTTGTCCGGCTTGCTCTTGGATTAGCTTCGATTACATATACTTTGCCGTCCTTAATAGCAAACTGTATGTTGATTAAGCCCTTAATATTGAGCCGTAATGCTATCTTCTTGGTAATATCTTTCATTTCCTCCACTTCCAATGACCCCAAATTGAATACAGGCAATACGGAATGGGAATCGCCACTATGTATTCCCGCAGGCTCTACATGTTCCATAATACCCATGATATGCACATCTTTACCATCGCATATTGCATCTATCTCGGCTTCTTGGCAACGGTCAAGAAAATGGTCTATTAATATTTTATTGCCGGGAAGATGTTTAAGTAGGCTTATAACGCTCTTTTCCAATTCATCGTCATTAATAACGATCCTCATGCGTTGACCTCCGAGAACATATGAAGGTCGTACCAAGACCGGATATCCTATTTCATTAGCAACATCCATTGCGTCATCAGTCGAATAGGCAGTTCCATATTCCGGATAAGGTATCTGCAATTCTTTAAGCAAATCAGAAAATCTACCTCTGTCCTCTGCAATGTCCATATCATCAAACGATGTTCCTATAATCTTAATACCCCGGTTATGTAAGCGTTCAGCCAATTTTAAGGCTGTTTGACCTCCGAGCTGCACAATTACACCCTCTGGATTTTCAAGTTCAATTATTTCCCACAAATGTTCCCAATAGACAGGCTCAAAATATAGTTTATCGGCTATGTCAAAATCTGTAGATACCGTTTCGGGGTTGCAGTTAATCATAATGGCTTCGTAGCCTGATTCCTTAATTGCCAAAAGTCCATGCGTACAGCAGTAATCAAATTCTATCCCTTGACCAATCCTGTTTGGACCTGAACCGATTACAATGATTTTTTTTCGGTCTGAAACTTGGGATTCATTGTGAAGTAAATTACCTTCGGCATCTTCTTCAAACGTACTATAATAATATGGCGTCTTCGCTTCAAATTCAGAGCTGCAAGTATCAACCATTTTATAAACACGTTTGATACCTAACGCTTTCCGTTTCTCATATACTTCCTCTGCGGTGCAATCTTTTAGCAATTCAGAAATTTGTTCGTCTGAAAAACCCATTTTTTTTGCTTCCCACAAGATTTCTTCTGTCAGGCTTTCCAAATGCTTGAATGAAATAATCTTATTTTCGAGGTTCACAATATCCTGTATTTGATATAGAAACCAACGATCTATTTGGGTAAGTTCCCGAAGGGATTTGATTGAAATACCCATTTTCAATGCTTCTTTAATACGGAAAATCCTATCCCAAGTAGGTCTTTTCAGATACTCTAATAGTTCTTCCGGACGCATCTGACTACGTGAAATTGATTCAAGACCGATAGCGTTGTTTTCAAGGCTTTGACAAGCTTTCTGTATAGCTTCAGGAAACGATCTTCCAATTGACATCACCTCTCCAACAGACTTCATTTGTAACCCTAAGGTATCGTCGGCTCCTTTGAATTTATCAAAGTTCCATCTCGGCATCTTGACAATAACGTAGTCAAGAGCAGGTTCAAAAAATGCGGAAGTCGTTTGGGTAATCTGATTTTTTAATTCGTTTAGCGTATATCCAATAGCGAGCTTAGCTGCTATTTTTGCGATTGGGTATCCGGTCGCTTTGGAAGCAAGAGCCGAAGAACGGCTCACCCGTGGATTTATTTCAACTACGATTATTTCTTCGGTTTCAGGATTTAAAGCAAACTGTACATTACAGCCTCCCGAAAAATTCCCAAGATCCCGCATCAAGCGAATAGCCGTGTTTCTCATGTTCTGCATCGCAGTATCGCTTAACGTCATTGCCGGAGCAACGGTTATGCTATCCCCTGTATGGATTCCCATTGGATCAAAGTTTTCCACTGTACAGATGATGACCACGTTGTCAGCAGCATCTCGCAATAGTTCCAATTCAAATTCTTTCCAGCCCAACACCGCCTTTTCAACCAATACTTCATGAATAGGGGATGCTTTCAATCCATTTTCTAATGCTTTGTCAAGGTCATCGGCTGTTTTTACAAAGCCCTGTCCCGAACCTCCTAGCGTGAAAGAGGGTTTTATTACCAATGGAATACCAATTTCTTGTGCAAACTCCTTGCCCTCCAGTAATGAATTAGCGACTTTAGCAGGAGCAATAGGCACGCCTAACTCTACCATCCATGCCCTAAAAAGCTCACGGTCTTCTGCTTTGTCAATAGCTTTAATATCGACTCCGATGAGCCGCACATTTCGGTCTTCCCATATCCCTAAATCTTGTACGTCCTTACATAGATTTAATGCTGTTTGCCCACCCATTGTGGGAAGTACCGCATCTATCTCATTTTCTTCAAGGATCTGCTCTATACTTTCTACGATTAGCGGTAACAAATAAACCTTGTCCGCAACCAATTCATCGGTCATGATAGTTGCAGGATTTGAATTGATAAGAATTACTTTAATTCCCTCTTCTCTAAGGCTACGTGCTGCCTGTGAACCGGAGTAATCAAACTCGCAGGCTTGCCCGATGACAATCGGTCCCGAGCCGATTATAAGGACACTTTTGATAGATTTGTCTAATGGCATGTTATGTTTTGTAAAAATTTATGATGTAGCAAAATTAGGGTGTAAAAAGATGGATTTAAAGTAAAAAATGGACACTTATCATACAGGTTTCACTTGATTTGCGGTTCTTTATGAAGATTTTTGCCGATTATCCTCCCTCAAATAATAGTTTCATTTTAGCAGCAATTTTCAGGAGGGCTTTTTCAATATCCGTATAACGCAACGGTTCGTGATGTAGGTATAGAAAACCGATATCCAGTCCACGATTTGCTCTTGCCAGTTCGATAAACTGATACTTATTCAGCCGATATACCTCTTTTATCACCCGTTTTACTCTGTTGCGTTTTGGAACAACTTTAATTTTACGTTTTCGTACGCTGATGAATACTGAAACGGGCGGCACAGAATCATCTAACCTTGAAACATAAATCACACGCAGAGGGTAAGAAATGAAAGATTTTCCATTATTAAACATGTTGTCAATCCGCTTTTTTGAGGATAAACGTTCGTTTTTTTTAAAAGTATAGCTAAACTTCTCTGTTTCTTCGCTCATAATACAAAACTTTTATTTAACGAAATTATTGAGATTGTTGCATCTCTATCCATCTGCGGTACAGCCCATGTTGCGCAAGAAGCTCTTGGTGTGTTCCGGCCTCTTTGATAGTGCCTTCCTCCAATACAATGATTTTATCCGAGTTCTGAATGGTAATGAGGCGGTGAGCAATGACCAGCGAGGTTCGGTTTTTCATCAAGGAATACAATGCTTCCTGCACCAGTTTTTCCGATTCGGTATCCAGAGACGAGGTTGCTTCATCCAACAGCATAATTGGCGGGTTTTGTAATACTGAACGTGCTATACATATACGTTGACGTTGACCCCCAGATAGCTTTGCACCTCGGTCGCCAATATTCGTATCATAACCGTTTTCCGTCTTTAAGATAAAATCGTGTGCATTGGCAATACGTGCTGCATGTTCTACCTCCGCAATTGTTGCTTCTGGTCGTGCAAATGCGATGTTGTTAAAGATCGTATCATTGAACAAGACAGTTTCCTGATTTACCGTTCCTATCATTGCCCTTAAAGACTCCTGCTGGATATCCCGAATATCCACGCCATCAAACAAGATGGATCCGCCTGTGACATCCATAAAACGTGGAATTAAATCAATCAAGGTTGATTTCCCTCCTCCAGAGCTTCCAACGAGTGCCACAGTCTTTCCTTTTGGAATTTCTAAATTGACATTATTAAGTACTTGCTTTTTACCGTATGCAAACTCCACGTGTTTAAATACTATCGATTGATTAAACTCCTTTATCGGCTTTGCATTGGTTTTATCTGTAGTCGCATTTTTCTCGTCGATAAGCTCCAAAACACGTTCACCAGCCGCTATTCCATGATGGATATTGGAAAAAGATTCTGTTATTGCTTTTGCTGGACGCATCACCTGCGAAAAGATCACAATATATCCGATTAAACTCGGAAGCAATAAGCTCACCTTCACCGTACAATACCAAACTCCCACCGTACAATAATATGACTGCTACCATTACTACTCCGAGAAACTCAGATACAGGAGCGCCCAACTGCTGCCTACGCACCATTCTCCGCATAATCATGGAGTAGCGTTCGCTCTCGTCATTAAAACGAAATTTTACGAAAGGAACAGCATTGAGAACCTTGATAATCTTAATCCCCGATAGTGCTTCGTCCAAGTAGGAAATCATATTAGCATACGATTGTTGACCTTGCCTTGCCTGTTGGCGTAGCCTTTTAACAATCATAGATATGAAGAAAGCCGAAATAGGGATAATCGCAAGTGAAAACAGTGTAAGTTTGATAGAAAGAGCAAAAAGCACTATAATATACGCAATCAACTGCAACGGTTCTTTAAATGCCACCTGCAAAGTAGACGTGACGGAAAATTGCACCACCTGTACATCGGATGAAATTTTGGATATTATGTCTCCCTTTCTATTATTGGTAAAAAATCCTATATGCAGATCCATCACATTATCGAATACGGCTTTACGCAAGTTCAATAGTGTGTGTATACGCAAATTCTCCATCACCCGTTGTGCAAGATAACGGAAAAGATTGCTGATGAATACCGAAGTGACAATAACTATACATACATATTTTAATGTGTCATACGCTCCCACGTTATAATATAACGTATCGGTCGCATATATAAACCAATCACCAACGTTATAGCCTCGGGCTGATTAATTGATTCTTTGGACACAATTTCCACATCTCCTGTTCCTCTAAATAGTACTTGCAGAAGCGGAACAAGTAAAGTTAGGTTTAGTGTTCCAAAAATTACAGAAATCAGTGTGCAGATAATATATGGAATCGCATATTTCTTTATAGGTTTGGCAAACGAAAGTAATCTAAAATATGTCTTCACGTCCTTATAATAAACCTTTAGCGCGCAATAAATTTGTAATGACAATAGTTTTCTTCAAATCTCGCTTATTAGTGTATAGCCATATCAAAAACAAACAAAGAGCTACGGTGACAATAAAAGGAACATTCCAAGTATCGAAACTCAATACAAACTGGAAATAGCTAAAGTTGCTTATCCCGACTGCTCCTGACACTGATATGCATGTTACACCCGATAATGCCACCCCTATCAAGCTGAAAGCAACCATATACCATTTAGCACTTCGGTGGGCTACAAAAGAATCCGCACTATCCGATGCTTTACGAGACGTCAAATAGGCAATGGATACCAAGGTGCTGAAATAAACAAAGAGAAACGACAGTAGAATAATGGGTGACATGGGTCGAAAAGCTAAAATCTTAAAATTGTAAATTATTTATTAGTTATATCATCCAACAGGGATTGAATTTTTAGCGTCAATATCTTAGAGGGTTCTTCCGTACCATTGTTGCTGATATGTTTTGCACTGCAATAGAATTTTATTTTCGGTTCAGTACCAGAGGGTCTTACCGATACAACATCATTAGCTTCGGTAATGAACTGTAATACATTGGATTTTGGAAGTTCGATAGCCGTTTTGCTTCCGTTTATCAAATCGAATGATTGAGAAATCTCGTAATCTTTAATTGCTGCTACCCTAATTCCAGCTAAATGCGTAGGGGGAGATTGGCGTAAGTTATCCATCAATTTTGCAATTTCTTCCAGTCCCTCTTTTCCTTTCTTGGTTACAGAAATTAGCTGTTCTCTGTAATGCCCGTATTTTTCGTATAATGATGACAGGGCATCCAGTAGTGTCAGTCCTTGCGACTTATACCAGGCCGCCATTTCAGCAACGATAACACAGGAAATGATAGCATCCTTATCCCTCACCAAATCGCCGATGAGATAGCCGTAGCTTTCCTCGCCACCAACGAGAAAAGTATTCTGATTTTCAAGCTGGGTTATTTTTTCGCCTATATACTTGAAACCTGTCAATACATCATAACATGCTATATCAAATGAACGGGCTATATCGCTTATAAGCCCCGTGGTAACAATAGTCTTGACAACAAACCCCGTTTCATCTAACCTGCCGCTATCTTTCAATCCCTGCAGGACATAATGAACCAAAAGGCTTCCCAATTGATTTCCGTTCAACAGCTCATAATTACCGTCAGCTTTTCTCACAGCCACGCCAACACGGTCGCAATCGGGGTCGGTTGCCATAGCAATGTCTGCTTTGACTTCATTGGCTAAAGCCAGCGATTGTTCAAACGCCTCTGGTTCTTCGGGGTTGGGATATTCCACAGTCGGGAAATTACCATCGGGGGTTGCCTGTGAAGGAACAACATGGACATTTTTAAAGCCCCACCTTGACAGTACTTCGGGAACCATCGTGATACCCGTACCATGCAATGGGGAAAATACGATATGGAGGTCTTCCTTTGCCTTATCAATGTCTGCCCTGATAGAAAAGGGTTTAATTTTATTAAAGTAGATTTCATCCAGTTCATGATCTAAATAGGTTATAAGGTCGGTATTGGAAGCAAAGTTTACTTGGTCAATAGTTGCTATTTCCCTGACCTCTTTGATTACTTCAACGTCTGCGGGATATACCAATTGACCACCATCACTTCCATATACCTTATAACCGTTATACTCTTTAGGATTATGGGAAGCAGTCAGCATGATACCTCCTTGACAGCCAAGTTCCCGAACGGCGAAAGATAAAACCGGGGTTGGTCTTAATTCTTCGTAAATAAAGACTTCTATACCGTTAGCGGTAAGGACATCGGTGCAAACATTTGAAAGGTGCTTTGAACTGTTCCGGTTATCGTAAGCAATAGCAATTTTAACAGGTTGCCCTTTATACTTTTTATTCAGGTAGTTTGCAAATCCCTGCGTAGCGATGCCCACAGTATATCTGTTCATCCTATTTGTACCAACACCCACAACACCCCGCAAACCACCTGTTCCAAAATCGAGGTCACGGTAAAAAGCATCCGTCAGTTCTGTGAAGCGTCCGCTTTCAAGCATATCGTTTATTTCTTTCTTTGTGTCGCTATCGAAATTGCTCTGCAACCACGACTGCACTCTTTTGTCCAATTCTTTTTCAAGCTGTTCCATATCAATACTTATTAAAATCCAATGTATCGTATTCAAAATTATTTTTCGCAATAAAGCCGGCGATCCTAAGCCTGTCCGAATTATATTCGACAGGCAGAATACCATCTTGCCCTGTTACCATATAACCGCAGGAATGGATAAGGAGGTCAAACGCCCCAAGTTCCCACCCCCAAACAGGTTTAAGCTGTACAAAGATATCCGCTCTGTTTTTTGCGATACCGATAAGGTTCAAAGGGGTTTCCATTTCAACAAAACGGATTGCCCCACTATGGTTATCTATGATGTTTTTTACATAAGTCCCGGTTTTCTTATTAACGGGCTTACTGCCTTTTATAATCCGCAGGAACGTGTCGTCATCAACATATTTTTTAACTACCGCACCATTGTCAAAATATTGCTTTTGTATAATTGACGACTGACAAAAATCAAATTCATGGGCAGGTTCTGAATCTACCACAGTATATGCCACGGATTTTAACGGCAATAAAATAATACCCAATGTTGGTCTTTTCCGCTCAATCTTTGTTATTGTAAATGCGCTGTTTGCGCCATCTTTATCCCTCACAAATCCCAACATCCAAAATTCAGGTATATCCTTAAGCGCATCTTTGTAGCGATTTATAACAGGAAGCCCTAACTGTTCTATGGAGCTCGACAGGACTATAATAAGCTGTTTTATTTTCTTATTGTCAGCGTATGGCTTGTCCGCCAAACTATTGAACAGACCGATATGGGGAAGAAGTGATTTTTGGAACACAAAATCAAGTTCCTCTCTCAATACTCTTGCGTTCGGTCGTTCAGCGCTACGCATTAATAATAAGATGAATTAAGGTTACTGTTTGCTTTTTCTTCCTGCTCGATAATGCCAAAGTCTGTCAAGATTAAAGCCTTGCCTTTTTTTACGCATACATCTTGTTCAAAATGAACCGAAACATTGCCGTCTTTGGTCAGAACCGTCCATTCATCATCCGCTGTATATATGTTTGCCATACCAAAGTTTATCATGGGTTCTATTGCAATAACCAGATTTTCCTTTAGCATTTTGCCTTGTCCTTTTCGCCCATAGTTTGGGACATCGGGTGCTTCGTGCAGGCTCCGTCCTAAACCGTGTCCGGCAAATTCTTTTACAATGCCATATCCATGTGGTTCAACATGCGATTGAATAGCATAGCCAATATCCCCGACACGATTTCCGTGGATAGCCTTTTCTATTCCTTTTACTAAAGAATCTTTAGTTACTTTAACTAAATTCAGGATATTTTTATCCACTTCCCCGATTATGAAAGTATAGGCTTGGTCACCGTGGAAACCATCTTTATACGCTCCCACGTCAATAGAAACAATATCGCCCTCTTTTAAAGGTGTTTTGTTCGGGAAGCCGTGAACTACCGCATCGTTTACCGAGGCACATACATTGAAAGGGAACCCACCGTAATTATGGAATGAAGGGATAGCTCCATTGTCCCGTATGAATGTGTTGACGTGTGTATCCAGTTCTAAGGTTGTAATTCCCGGTTTGATTATACCCGCAATTGAAGCTAACGTTTTGCTGACCAGCATAGCACTGGCTTTTATCAATTCAATTTCTTCTTCTGTTTTATACAACATGTTAATCTGTTTTTTTAGTTTATTTGAAGAATTTAATAAGGTATATCCTATTATCCCCGAAAGCAGAGAGGCTATCAGGATAGAGAATTTAGCTTCTGCAATCAGTAGACCGTCCGTAAAGGAAAGCAGGGAAATAAAGATAGCCATCGTGAAGCCGACCCCTGCCAGCGACCCTAAGCCAATGATATGTCTCCAAGTCGCTCCGGCTGGAAGTTGGGCTATATTGAGTTTTACAGCCAATTTAGACATTAAAAGTACACCCACAGGTTTTCCGATGCATAATCCTATAATTATTCCCAATCCCAAAGGGGAAACCAGTCCATCAAGCATGGCACTTTCAAACCGGATGTTGGTATTGGCAAGTGCAAATATGGGAACAATTAAGAAATTGACAGGATTAACCAAGGCGTGTTCCAATTTTAGTAAAGGCGATTGTTTTTCTCCTTTTGTTGTCATTGGGATAGCCAATGCCGTCAATACTCCGGCAATGGTTGCGTGGATACCTGAATGGTGTATGAAGTACCAAATAAAAAGCCCCGGTATAATATAAAACGCAAGCGAACGTATGCCCATCTTGTTGAAGATGATAAGTAACAACATTATTCCTGCCGCATACCCTAAATAGGCCACGTGCAATTCCGCAGAATAAAATATGGCGATAACGAGAATAGCAATTAGGTCATCTACGATTGCCAACGCCGCCAAAAATATTTTTAACGATGACGGTACTTTGTTCCCCAACATGGCAAGAATAGCAAGGGCAAACGCAATATCCGTTGCCATCGGGATTCCCCAACCACTTGCTGTTTCCGTACCTCCATTCAAAAACACATAGATACCTGCGGGAATCAATGCCCCACCTATTGCACTTATAATAGGCAAAGCCGCCTGGCGTGGTGTGGACAATCCCCCGTTGATTAGTTCCCTTTTGATTTCTAAACCGACCAACAGGAAAAATATAGCCATAAGACCATCATTTATCCATAAGGCTAAGGAATACTTTAAATGAATGGATGGGTTTTCAAAGCCAAGCGGAAAACTAAGGAGATTTTCAAATGCTGTTCCTAATGGTGAGTTTGCTATACCAAGTGAAATGATGACACAAACGAACAATATAATTCCTCCACTTGATGCCGATTCGAAGAATTTTTTAAAGATTTTTTTCATGCATATAAATTGTAAAAATTGTACACAAAGATATCTTACTGGCAATGGCGGGGAAAGTAAAAAATGGACACTTATGAGCTTAGTTTATAACTTATTATTCGTATATTTGCATTTGCATGCCTATTAAATTCTTAAAAAATATCAAGTTCGATACTTCATCCGTTCAAATTCCTTGAAGGGGAAAGAAATGGTTTATAAATCATTTGCCAACAAGCATATTCTTGGGGCATACCTATTTCCCTGCAAAGATTTAGAGTCTAACCAGCCTCTTTTTAATGATGGATTTCCGTCCCTGATTTTTATGCCCCGCTCATCAGACGATGTAATTCTTAAGGAAAAAGGAAAAATAATCAGGTTGCAGTCTGCCTGGGTATGTTGTGGCGTTATACAAGATACGCAATGGGAAATCCCAGACGGACTTGAATACATTATGGTACTGAGGTTCAATCCTGCCTCATTCTATTCTATATTCGATATCGACCCCTTAATTTTTCAGTCAAACCCTATATGCGGTTTCCGGGATATCGTTGATGAAACATGGTGTTCTGTCATTGATGAAATGTATCAGAAGGAAAGCATCGCTGAAAAAGTCAGTTTTCTTGACGAAGTTTTTTCCTCATGTTACATTGAAAATAATCTGCCGTATTTTTTACAGGCAGCTATTGAACATATAGATGAACAAAGGGGTAATACCACTGTGTCAGACCTCTTAAAGAAATTAGGCGGAAGAATAAACCACAAGTGGTTGCATCGTAACTTTGTAAAATACTTAGGAATATCACCCAAAAAATATATTTCTCTTCAGCGTTTTATATACGCCTATGGTCATTGTGGCCCGGAAGATTCTGCCGACTTATTTGATGTTGCTCTGAATTCCGGCTATTATGATTATAACCATTTCTTTAAGGATTTTAAACAGTATTTAGGGATTGCTCCGTCAAGATATTCTTGGGCTTAAAGGTTTGCCAAGAATACTACAATAAACGGTATGGACTGAATAACCACCTACTCTTGTTGCACCAAATGCTGTAAATCGGGGTCATTCTTGATACGCTCCAGTTCGCTTTCAACAATATGCAGAATATCCGATTTTATCTGGCGGTAATTGCTTTCAATTTCCTGTTTCATTTTATCTTCTCCCTGTTCATTAACAAAAGATAGGATTTCAGGTATCTTCTGATAGGCTTTGGTTTCGGTAGCTACCTTATCATTATCCACCACGATTTCGGCATGGAAGATTTTCTGCTCGATACGTTCTTCAAAGTTGTCCGCTACCGCTCCGACAAACATACCTTGAGTGAGTGTAGATATTTTGGAGGCAGGTATAAGGGTATCCAACTGGGTGGATATCGAGGTAGATTTGTCATTACGGTTAATGGTCATGCTTTGGCGTTTCTGTAATACTTTACCAAAGCGTTCACTTAAATTCTTAGCCGTTTCGCCAACTACTTGACCTGAGAAAACATTACCCACAGTATTTTGGATGACCTTGCTTTCCTTATCGCCGTAATCCCTTATTAATTGTGAATAGTCTTGAAAACCCAAGCATACCGCTACCTTATTGCTACGAGCTGTTGCGATAAGGTTATCCAATCCTCGGAAATATATCGTAGGCAACTCGTCTATGATTACGGAACTCTTTAACCGTTCTTTCTTATTGATGAGTTTTACAATTCTCGAATTGTACAATCCCAAAGCGGACGAATAGATATTTTGGCGGTCGGGGTTATTCCCGACACATAGTATCTTCGGCTCTTGGGGGTTGTTGATGTCCAGTGAAAAATCATCCCTGTCATTACCCAATAAAGCTGTGGCGAAATCATCCGTGATAATGGAATTTTTGCCGATGCTATCTGCCCTGCAACTGGTCTTGCGCTCCGCCCTGCCACGCATCCATGAAAGCCGACAGATAGTTTTCCAATTCGGGATATGAGGTAAGTATCGTAAAAACGTCTGCATATTTTTTGTTCAATAATTCGATGGCATGGGGAAACGTGCAATACTTTCCGTTTTCATAGATTTTCAGAAACCAAATAATGGATGCAAGCAATATAATTGGGCTTTCCACGAAAAAATCGCCTTGCTTCAAAATCCACGACCTGTTGAGGTTTAACATGATGGTATAAGAGGCTTCGTAGGCATCGGAAATATCCGTCATAAAGGCAGGGCTAAGTGGGTTGCATCGGTGACTACGGCGTGGGTCGTCAAAATTGATAACGTAAAACTTTGGCTTTACCTTATACTTATCGGAGTGTTTCAGCAAATGGTTGTAGGCGATGGTGGAAAGGTCGTCAAACTTGAAATCATAGATATACATCGCAAAGCCCTTTTCGATGTGTTGCTTGATGTAGTTGTTTACGATGGCGTAGGATTTTCCGGAGCGGGAGTACCGAGTACAATCGAAGCTCGAAAAGGGTTGACGATATTAACCCATCCATTGTTCCACTTGCCTTTGTAATAAAACCTTGTGGGAAGATTGACAGAGTATTCATTTTCCATCAGACGAGTTTCCTGCCCAAAACTCTCGTTTTCATTGTTGAAAACATCGTCCATCAGATTATTGCGGAGTAGTCGGCTCATCCATAACCCTGCCATAAGCAAGGCTATATAACCCATGCTTGTTGTAAGGATATAAAGCGATGTGGCAATCCCTGCCGACAATTTTAATAATGGGGTGTTCAGAAAAAACAGCACAAGGCCAATAGCTAAGGCGGAATAAATCTTCGCCCACGTTATCTTTTCATTCTTTACGCCCTTTGTGCCGAGACAGCTTAACGCCAACAATATCAACGCAAAAATTTTGGTGTAAAGCGTATGCTCAAAAAGCCCTGCGGTACGGTTGAAATTGGTCAGTATCTTACCGATAATTTCCAGTGTCCATCCACGTTCGGCAAAGAACCCATAACAGAACCAATAAAAGTGCATCAGTACCAAAAGAATACTTACGGCACGCATAAAAGCCATGATTTTGGCCAATCCTCTCAAATCGTCTTCTCCTTGCATAACAAAAAATTTTAGTGATGCAGGAAATTTAGAAGCTATTTAAAAGGGCTTATCCAAAGGGGGGTCGGATGGCTCTTGGTGGCTTTGTTTGACATTATTTTAAAACTACAATGACCAAGATGTTAATCCTGGTCATTATTGGTTAAAAAAATCGGGTTCTGTTTACTAATGAAAGTTGCAAAGATCCTAATTCAACTTTTGTCTTAAATATAGACCTTGCCCTCAATACCGAATGCTTTAGGCTTTTGAAGTGATTGCTTTTCTAATTCATCTTTTTCTCCCTTTCTTGTATAAACATCAAAAATGGCTTCCCTATTTTTGCCCTGTAAATACTTCCCTGTGCTTCTTTCCAACCATCCACTCGCTATAACTCCAACGAATTTTTTGTAATGAATTCTGTTTGCCAATGGGCTTGAACCATTGAAATTTTCTCGTGCGTTACCAGTGAGATTAGCTTGTGGATGTAATTCGTGATTGTATTTCCACCACACAGATATTCTTAATTCATCGAACCCAATATCTTGCCAGAGGATTACCGATGGATAACCAAATAATTCAACGAAAATATGTCCGTTCTCACTATCTGACGATTTACCATTTAAGGAAATAATACGTTTGTCCAACAAGGTGTTAATTGCTGATATAAGCAAATTTCTGTAAGGATTGACCTTTTGAATTGTTGCAGGTTTAGTTTGAGAGATATCCTGTTCTAAATTTTTACTGGCATTAAGAAAGTGTTTCCAATTCTTAAAGCCTGCGTTTATAGATGCTTTGTCCAATGCTTGAACATGGCTGATATTTTCCTGCTTTTTGATTTTTTTGGCTTGACGTTTAATGAAATCGCCTGTATGCCCATTTACTTTATTATTCATCTTTCTACAATCTCTCGTCTGAAAAATGTCACTCATCAACCATATTCCGAAACGAGATAGTTGTTTCGATGATAATAATATATTAAGAGGTACGGTGCTGATACAGCTTTGCTATGATGAGTGGCACGCTTCCGTCTAAAGCATAGGACAAAGTTAAATAAAAAGGAACAACTTTTTTTGTGTGCTTAGAAAATAATTGAATTTAAGTAACTGTTGAAACTAAAACCACAAAGACCAAGATGTTAATCCTGGTCATTGGTGGTTAAAGAAAGTTAGTGTTGTCTTCCCCGTTTTCTGTGTTTCTTCTTTTTCTTCATACGGTTGGCAAATTCCTGTTCCTCGTAGTCTTCGCCCTGTGCCTCTGGTAGTAGCCCACCCAATCCGTTTATCCATAGATCATCGGTCGGCTGTTCTTTATTAAGGAAGTTAAAAAGTGCGTGGGCTTCTTCTTTCTCTATGGCAGTACCGTTACCTGCGGTCGGTGGCTGATTTTGTGCATTTGTGTTTTCAGTTTCTCGGCGTTGCTCGACCGCCTGCTCATTCCACCAATCATTAAAGACATTAGCCGATAGGTTTTTGCCCAAAGCTGAACCGTTCCAAACGGTACGGCTTTCGTGGTCAATAAAAGTGATGCCATAGATACGTCCCTCATTGTTGCGCCGTACCACGGTATTGATGCCCTGCTCCATCAGTTGCTTTTTAAAATCGGCTTCATCGGTGGCGGTGTGCATCGCTACTTCAATGGTACTTTTGAGGACGGCTCTTGTGGGGTCGGCTTTCATTTTCTCCTTAGCCTTTGCGAATTGATTTTGCAATTCGTCCAGCCCTGCCTGTTTACCAAAAAGGGATGCCTTAAAAGGATTGCTCGCTTTTTCGCCCTGTTCGTTCATTGCAAAATAGACAAGACCGTTTTTAGGCTGTCCGTGCAATTCCCCTTTGACTTCCTCTGCCGTGATATTGAAAAGTGAAAGCAAGGCATTGTATGCTCCGAGGCTTGCGTACCCGTAATACTTCGGCAGGTGTCGCACCACCGATGCAATTTGGCTCTTAACGTCTCCGGCTCTGTAATCCACCGGACGGAAAACCTCCTCGTTTCCTGTGCGCTGTTTTTCCGTTGCAGGTATGAGGTTATACGTTTGCTCCAAATCCCGACAGATTGCCATCGAACGGGGATGATCGTAACTATCCGGTAGCTTCTTCCCGTCCAAACCCACACACACCGTTACGATATGAATATGGGTACGTTCAATATCGGTATGCTTAAAAACAACATAGGGTTGGTTACCGTACCCCATGCGCTCCATATATTCCTTCGCCATTTTCACGAACTGCCCATCGCTGACCCTGTCCGCAGGATCAGGGTTCAGCGATATGTGGCGCACTGGCTTTTCCGTTCTGATATTTGCGGACAGATACGGCTCAAAACACTGGTGCAGGTAATTGGTCGAATAGGTATTATCCAATGTTTCAGGTATTCTGTTCAACAACAAAACCTGCCCATTTTCACTATCAATTTTCTTTTGGTTGTATGAAATTGCACCGTACAAATTTTCGCCCTTGCCAATCTTTGCTATCATCTTATCGGTGTTTTTGCAGGTGTTTTTTTTCAAATTCTTGTGTTAGCTCAATCACTTTCCGGCAAAAGTCCGCCATTTCTGCCGTCTGCTTTTCCAGTTTAAAGAGGTAAGCCGATGCCTTTTTCTCTGAGAAATTGCGGTAAAGTATCTTCACGATTTGGTTGTAATTCACGCCAACTGCTCTAAACTGGCTGTAAAAATTGGTCAGCCTCGTATGAAAATCGACTGCATCCATATCAATTTTTACGGTCTTGATTGGCTTCTGAAAAATGCAGGCTGTAATAAAATGTGCCATTACTTTCATTCCCGATTGCTCGAATATTGTAAGGAACTGTGCATTTTCCATGTCGTTGAGACTAATCGAATAACGGTGGATGGCAGGGTCTTTTTTAGGCTTGCGACCAACTTTGTTTGTTCGGTTTCTTTTGTTGTCTTCCATATCTAAATCCATTAATAACCGAGCTTCAGCGAGCTCAACTTTAGTTAATTGTCATAAACCCCGACTTCGGAGGGTGTTTAAAAAGCTCTCCGCCAGTTGGCGGAGCAAGTGGTTTTTAGCTGCGGAATTTATTTCGAGCAGCTAAAAATATAACTTGCTCTGTTCGGGTGAACAGAAAATCCGCCCTGCGGGTCGGATTGGGTAAAGCGGAAAAAAACGGCTTTGTGCCGTTCCGCCCATAACTTCTATTCTCCAATGATTTCTCCATTCACCCCTTGCATTTAAGCCCTTACAAAGTAAGGGTAGCTTTTTCAAAGCATTGCCCTATCCGCCACGACCAAACATTGCCAAAAAATGCCGTGGATTACCGCTTTAAATCAATGGAACGGAATAACCTGCTTCTTTGCGCTATCAGTCACGCAAGCCTGTTTGCAGTCATCCGCTCCCGATGGCAGTTGTGAAAGATGGAGCGCAGGAATGCCGGAACACATGACGGCGTTCCGCTCGGCAGGCAGGAATAACGGATGGCATGAAAGCCATCCTGTAACCATTCCAATGGGCAGGACAACAGGCAAGCCATCGGTCTTGCCTGTGTGAAAGCCGGAATGACGGCATGGCTGATTGAACGAATGACGGCAAGCCCGACAGACGGGATTGTATCAAGACTGCCGGACAGTGTGCAGGGATGACAGCCCTGTTTCATGCAGGACGGCAGGCAGTTCACGGAAATAGAAACTTAAAAATAGAATAGAAATGGAAGCAACAAACAGGACAAAATTCATTGCTTTTTCAAGCCAAAAAGGGGGCGTTGGGAAAAGCACGTTTACAACCGTTACGGCAAGCATACTCCATTACCAAATGGGTTATAACGTAGCCGTCTTTGACTGCGATTACCCACAGCACAGCATCTGTCAGATGAGGGAACGGGATTTGAAAGCGGTCATGCAGAACGAGGTATTGAAAAAACTGGCACACCGCCAATTCTCGACCATCAACAAGAAAGCCTATCCGGTACTGCAAAGTAGGGCTGACAATGCCCTAACGGATGCGGAAGCATTCATACAGTCCTCGACCGTTCCCGTGGATATGGTTTTCTTCGACTTAACCGGAACGGTGAACACTTCGGGCTTGCTGAACACACTGGCAGGGATGCACCATATCTTTTCGCCCATCACGGCAGACCGTGTGGTCATGGAAAGCACATTGAGCTTTACCGATGTGCTGACCAATGTCCTCATGAAGCATGGGCAGACCTCTATCGAAACCATACGGCTGTTTTGGAACATGGTCGATGGCAGGGAAAAATCGCACCTGTACGAAATCTACGGCAACGTCATTAACGAGGTCGGACTGCAAGCGATGGAAACACGTATTGCCGACAGCAAACGCTTCCGCAAGGAAAGCGAGGCAACGGCAAAGACCGTCTTCCGCTCCACGCTATTACCTCCCGACAAAAGATTGATGAAAACCTCCGGCTTGGATTTGTTCATCAGTGAATTTTTAAGAACCGTCAAACTGTAACCGCTATGGAAAATGAAAACAAGAAAAAGCCGAATGCCCCGATTGACGAGGCTTATCTCATGTCCATCATGGCAGGCGAAACAAAGAAGCCCCAACAGGCGGTAGCACCCCAAGAGCCGACCGCAGAGCCGACAAAGGAGACGGCAACGGAAAAGCCCGTAGCCAAAGAGCGCACCCGACAAAAGAGAGCTTCCGATACGGGCTATGGCGAGCGTTTCCTCAACAGCCACACCATGACACGCCGTGGCGATAAGAGCATCTACATCCGGCAGGAATACCACGAACGGCTTTCCCGTATCGTGCAGGTTATCGGGGAGGACAAGATACCCCTATATGCCTATTTGGACAATATTCTCGAACATCATTTTGAGCAATTCGAGAAAGCCATCACCGATGATTTTAACAATAAGTTTAAACCCATTTTTTAAAGTATTCGATTATGAAGAAGACACAGCAAAAACAACAGGAAAAGATACTGCGCAAAGCCCATTATCAAACGGCATTTTTAAGACCGACAGGGGTTGTGGCAAGGTGCGGAAAATCGGTCTACATAAGCCCCGATTTCCACAAGAAATTATCCCGTATCGTCTTTCTGCTCGGAGAGGGAAAAATCACCCTTTCCGATTACCTGCACAGTGTATTGAAACACCACTTTGAGGAGTTCGGAGACGAAATAAAGATTATCTACGCCGACAAGCAAAAGCCAATCTTATAGCTATGGAAACATTGATTGTAACATGCCTTATCATCGTCATCATCCTTTTGCTGAAAGATAAGGTGGTCATCCATAAGACCGTCCGCAGGGAGCAAAGCCAGAAAAGAAAAACCCCGACCTGCCGGATATTATGGGGCTTCCCAAGCCTGTGGAACGCCACACGTTGTCACTGAATGCCACAAAGAGACAATCGGGCGAACGTGACGGGATAGCTGATAATTTTGGAACAGAAACCTACGGGATAGGTTTAGGATTGGAAAATCCGCAGATTGAGGGAGAGCCGGATGAAGTTTTCGGGAGTATGTCCGATTTTGAAAATGAGGAAGACGAATGGGATGAGTACGGGTTTGAGGACAGCGACAATGAGTTTGCCACAGGGGTTACCTTTGATGAACTGACGACCGTGGGGGCATGGTTGGAACAAGAAGTACCAGAGCCTGCCCTGCAACAAAAAGCGGTGGATATAGTTCAGCGATTACAGGGAACGGAATTGTTCGGTCTGCTCGAAAACTCAATGGAGGGGGCTTCACGGAAGATTGCAGAATTATTGGACAAGAGCCTCTCCGCCGGAACGGATTTCAGTTCTCCCGATTTGCGGAAAAGTGATTTGGAAGATTTCGACATCGGGGAGTTTGTTTAAGCTCCCCGATTGTCAATTAGTGAAACCTGTATTTTTTCTCTCGCATAATAAACGCATCTTTGCCTCCCTCGACAATATCCGCAATATGTTGCCTAATGCCCATTGACTTTAAAACATCTGTTTCCGTAGCGATTTTGTCAAAGGAGTTTTCAATAGCCCCGTTGATGTAGTCGAATTTAAAAACACTTGTTGATTGTTCATCGTTTTGACCTTTTTGATTAGCTACGATAACATTTTCAGCATCCGCATTTACTACAATATTCGCATTGTGTGTGACTATAATTATCTGACGTTCGAGTTTTTTACTTCTAAGGTAATTGACTAAATCTGTCGTGATTGACCTATTATCAAGGTTATCCTCGGGCTGGTCTATTAATATAGGTGCTTTAGATTTACTTAGACCAATAATCAGCATCAAGATAACAAAGCTTGCCTTTCCAGTGGACATTGCCCCCAGCTTATCATTTTTGTAGGTTATGTCCCAATAATCGAAGAAATAATCCTCTAAAACAATTTTTACTGCTGTTTGAATAGAAGTCCTGTTTGTAAGGGCGTATCGTTTCGTTATCAAATCATCAAACAATTTAGTAACTTCCTCTAAAATGAAATTAAAATCAGCATGGTCGGTTGCCTTTTTATTGGCTCCTAAAATACTATATTGATTGTACGAGGCTGTTCTACCATCACTTATTGCATAAATTTCTTTCCATAGTTTTGCATAATTGAATTGCGCTTTACCAACAATTCCCAAACCGTCTTTTTCCAATTCAATCGTTCTGCCTTTCAAAGAAGCTATTATATTAAGATATTCTTGATAGCTATTTTTGTAGATTGTAAAAATCTCATTCTTGGTTTCACCAAGTAACCTTTTCTTGTCTTGTATTTTTTTAGAAAGTGTTTCAATATCTGACAAAGATTTTTTGTCGTTTGCAATTGACTGGTTAAGCACTTCAATAGATTTTTTTACTTGTTCGTCTTTCAGATAAGGTTGGATACTACCATTTACCCTTTTCTGTTCGTCACGAATAGCTAAAAGAACATCACTAAATTTACAAGAGTTTTTAAACGTCCGTATACCTTCTTCATTTGTTTGAATTTCAATTGAAGTATTTATTTCATTAATCTTTTCAAGAAGAGTATCTATTCCCGCATATTCAGATTGATAAAAGTCTTTGATTTCCTGCAATTTCAACTGTCCGATTATAGTGTCTTTTTTCTGTTTAATACTTCCAAGACTTTGGACTAATTCATTGTTGAGACTTTGGATTGTAGAAAAATCGTCTTTAAAATCTTGAAGTTTTGAATTGCTGATTTCCAATTTAGTTTGCAAAGCATTATATGCAGTAACTTGTTCGGGTGTAAGCCCTGTGCTTTTGTTTAATTCCTCAACCTTTAAGGTATTTGTCTCAATATTCTTTTCTAAAACGGATTTATTCGATTTAGTTTTTAGCTCGGCTTCTAAAGTGTCTATCTCACTTTGCGTTTCGAAATACAAATCAATTTTCGCATTCCTCAATTTATCATTTTGAAAAACCTTATTTACAAAATCCTGATACCACTCTTTAGAAGTATCATCCTCTATAATTAGGTCACGAACGAGTTTATTTAAAGATTTACCTTTTTTATTAAGGTCAGGTTCAGCAAGCTTCACCAAGTAGTTCTGTGGAATATATTTAATCTCGGGAAGTATCGAATTTTCGTCTTCTTGCCTTTTTAGGTTTTGGGTGAACCCTCCTTTGGTTGTTATTTGAAAATCAAATCCATTCTCAATCTTATCTAAGTCATACTTTTCCGTTCCATCGTCATTTTTTAATACTGTTTCATCCGCTGAAAGAGTTTTAGCAATTGCATAAAGTAGAATTGACTTTCCCGAAGACTTCCCGCCAATTATAACATTGAGATTAGGGTTGAGATGTATAGATGTAGTTGAGAAGACATTATTAGGAGATATGAAAGAAACCTGCTCAATTATTAGCTTCTCTTCCTTAAAGTCTGGAGCCTCGTTTTGAATTTTAACCCTATGTTCAGGCTCAAAGCAAATTTGTCTTAACCCCTCGAAATTCAAATCACTTTTTACCCATGTAAACTTGGAAAATAAGTCATCTTCTTTATGAGCATCACACCCAACAATACAAGGTTTTAACGACCCTCTATGTTTGACAACATCCTCCACTTCCTGTTTATAGACAATTTCATTATACTCTTCTGTTCCCTCTAATCTCTTTCCAATAAAATACTTAATATCTTTTGCATTTGCTGAAAATATAGCATCTGAAATGTGATAAATAGACTTTCTCAATCCATCTAAACTACCATTTTCATTTTCAAATAAATTATAGTGCTTTTGGATTGCAGAAGCACCATCGTTGTTCGAGTTACTTACGACAAGTAGCGTATTATCTCTAAACCTCTTATTGGATAATCGTTCCCTTAAAGACTTTAAATCGATGACAAAATTTTCTATACCTTTTTCGTATTGCTTATGAGGTTCAGTAATATTGGGGTCTAAAGTCCTACCATAAGAAGTTATCCCATGTCGGTTCATTTTTACACCCTCTTGATTTTCTATATGAGAAAAGAAATCATTTTCTAAATCTGCTACGTAATCAGGATTGAATAAGCAATGGATATTTATTAGACGTCCTTTATCAGTAGAGGGCAACATCCTAAGTTCAACATTTGGAAAGATGAATATCTCGTTGATGAATTTAATCTCATCGTCATTAAATAGCTTGTTGCCTATCCAATCGGTTTTGGCTTCAATATTCTGTCTGTATTCGACGGCTTCAAGATACTTTCAATTGAAAAATAATCAGTTATAGCAATAGCCGAAATTTGATTTTCAAAAGCCTTTTTAAAAAAAATATGAAAGAAGTCATCCATTGATGATGACAAAAATTGGTCGTTTTTATTAGTTCCTTTGGTATGAACATGAAAGTTCCATTTTCTCCATTTTGACCCTATAATCCCCATGTTATTTATTACGTGTTAGTTGGTAAATATATTCTCCAATAAAATGCACTAATATAATCATTCTTTTACTTCGATAGCCAATAACTGCCAATTCATTCCGCTGATTTCCAGTTTCCCATAACGCTTCGATTTCCATAAGACTTTTGTTCCGAAAGCCCGCAAGGAGTGGGAATTAGTAACAATTTAATTCAGTTAAATCATGGAAAAACAAAGCAAAAAAGTATTGCTGACAGGCGTTGCGTTCCTGTCGGCATTCGGTGTGTTCGCACAGGGCAACGGCTCGGCAGGCATCCAAGAAGCCACGCAGATGGTAACGAGTTACTTCGACCCTGCAACCCAACTCATCTATGCGATTGGGGCAGTGGTCGGGCTAATCGGAGGCGTAAAGGTGTACAACAAATTTAGTAGCGGTGACCCCGATACAAGCAAGACGGCAGCGTCGTGGTTTGGGGCTTGTATCTTCCTAATCGTAGCGGCGACCATTCTCCGCTCATTCTTCCTGTAAATCATTAACGAGTAAATTATTGAAAATGTCGAAAAAGGAAAGAATGAAAACTCCATTAACATACTACGGAGGCAAGCAAAGTCTTGTACAGGTCATACTGCCGTTTATCCCAAAGCATCAGACCTATGTTGAACCCTTTGTAGGTGGTGGAGCAATATTTTGGGCAAAACCGCCCTCAAAAGTGGAAGTAATCAACGATTACAATCGGGAGCTTATCAACTTTTACGAAGTCTGCAAAAACGATTTCGTGGATTTGGAAAAGCTCGTAAGGATTAGCCTGCACAGTCGGTCATTACACAGCGATGCACAGGTTATTTATAATCACCCTCACTTGTTCTCCAGACTGCAAAGAGCTTGGGCTGTTTGGGTACTCTGCAATCAATCGTTCAGTTCAAAGATGGATGATAGTTGGGGGTACGATAAGTTAAGACCTACATCTTCTAAAAGACTATTTAACAAACGGCAATCATTTACAGAAGATTATGCTATCCGTTTGCAGAATGTTCAGATAGAGAATACGGATGCACTACGCATCATCAACTCCCGTGATTATGAGCAGGCTTTTCACTATTGCGACCCGCCCTATTTCAACGCTGACTGTGGGCATTACGATGGTTATTCCCGTGACGATTATTTGGCTCTGCTCAAATGCCTTTCCGGTATAAAAGGAAAATTCCTTTTGAGCAGTTACCCAAGCAGTGAGTTGACAGAGTTCACGAAAAAACATGATTGGTACAATATCAATCTACATCGGGAGGTATTCGTAGATACCAATGGTGGGAAGCCAAGAGGAAAAAAGGTTGAGGTATTAACAGCAAATTATGAACTCAAAAAATCAGATGGATTATGAGCAATTACAATATCAATAAAGGTATCGGTAGAACGGTCGAGTTCAAAGGACTGAAAGCACAGTACCTGTTCATCTTCGCCGGAGGATTGCTCGGTGTGCTTGTCCTTGTCATGGTTATGTACATGGCAGGCGTAAACTCCTACGTGTGCCTGCTTGTCGGGGCAGGCGGTGCTTCGCTCATCGTTTGGCAAACATTCGCATTGAACGGCAAATACGGCGAACATGGATTGATGAAAGTCGGGGCAAAGAAAAGGCATCCGAAATACATCATCTGTCGCAGAGCCGTACACCGCTATTTAAAATTCACTTCTAAATCCAATCATTTATGAGAAATACAGGAAAAGCCACAACGTTGGAAAGCAAGCTTCCATTACTGGCGGTGGAACACAACTGCATCATTTCAAAGGATGCAGACATCACGGCTTGCTTTCGGGTACACCTGCCGGAACTGTTCACGGTAGCATCGGCGGAATACGATGCCATACACTCGGCATGGCACAAGGCTATCAAGACCCTGCCGGACTACACCATTGTCCACAAACAGGATTGGTACATCAAGGAAAATTATGCGCCGGACATTGCACAGGAAGACCAGAGTTTTCTTGCAAAGTCCTATCAACAGCATTTCAACGAACGTCCTTTTTTAAACCACTACTGTTACCTGTTCCTCACCAAGACGACCAAAGAGCGGATGCGGATGCAGAGCAACTTTCGTCACTCTGCAAAGGTGTCCTTATCCCGAAAGAAATTAGGGATAAAGAAACCGTCCGAAAGTTTATGGAAGCGGTGGCACAGTTTGAGCGGATTATCAATGATAGCGGTTTTGTGAAACTGGAACGCTTGACCGAGGATGACATCATCGGCACAGGCGACAAACAGGGATTGCTCGAACAGTACCTTACCCTGTCGAGGGAAGCCGGAACGCCGATGCAGGATATAGCTTTGGGAAGTGAGGACGTGCGTATCGGCAACAAAAGGCTGTGCCTGCATACCCTGTCCGATACGGACGATTTGCCCAACACGGTATCGGCAAATACGAGGTATGAAAAACTGTCCACGGACAGGAGCGATTGCCTGCTGTCCTTTGCTTCTCCGGTTGGCTTGCTCCTTAGTTGCAACCATATCTATAACCAGTATCTGTTTTTGGATAACAGCGATGAGAACCTGCGCAAGTTTGAAAAGTCAGCCCGTAATATGCACTCACTGGCAAGGTATAGCCGTGCCAATCAGATTAACAAAGAGTGGATTGAAAGGTATCTGAACGAAGCGCACAGCTTCGGGCATTCTTCTATCCGTGCGCACTTCAATGTGATGGCATGGTCGGATGACCCCCACGAACTCAAACAGCTAAAGAACGACACGGGCAGTGCGCTCGCTTTGATGGAATGCAAACCGAGGCATAACACGATGGATGTTGCCACGCTGTATTGGGCAGGCATGGCAGGCAATGCAGGCGATTTTCCGGCAGAGGAAAGTTTCTATACGTTCATCGAACCTGCCCTGTGTTTCTTCACCGAGGAAACCAACTACCAAAATTCGCCATCGCCTTTCGGTATCAAGATGGCAGACCGATTGACAGGAAAGCCCATCCATTTGGATATATCAGATTTGCCTATGAAGCGAGGCATTATCACAAATCGCAATCGCTTCGTGTTAGGCCCATCTGGGGGTTGGCGGGCTATTCTTAATTGAGTAGCCCGCCAACCCTCCAAATTGGAAGTGGAAAATCATTCTTCACCAATCACATGGTGAGGCAGTATTATGAGCAAGGCTCTCATGTACTATTGGTCGATACGGGCAACTCTTATCAAGGGCTGTGCGAACTGATTAAGGGAAAGACAAAAGGAAAAGACGGTGTGTATTTTACCTACACCGAAGACAACCCGATAGCATTCAATCCATTTTATACGGACGATGGAGTTTTCGACATCGAAAAAAGGGAAAGCATCAAAACGCTCATCCTTACGCTTTGGAAACGTGACGATGAACCGCCGACCCGTTCGGAGGAAGTGGCGTTGTCCAACGCCGTGAGCGGTTACATCGAGCGTATCAAGCAAAGCGGTGAATACCCCTCTTTCAATGGATTTTACGAGTACGTAAAGGTGATTACAAAAAGGTACTGGAAGAAAAACAGGTAAGGGAAAAAGACTTTGATGTTGCAGGTTTCCTCAATGTATTAGAGCCTTATTATCGTGGTGGTGAGTACGATTACCTGCTCAATTCAGACAAGCAACTCGACCTGCTTTCCAAACGCTTTATCGTGTTTGAGATAGATGCGATTAAAGACCACAAAATCCTCTTTCCCATAGTGACCATCATCATTATGGAGGTCTTCATCAACAAGATGCGCAGGCTCAAAGGTGTGCGTAAAATGATACTGATTGAGGAAGCGTGGAAAGCCATCGCCAAAGAGGGAATGGCAGAGTACATCAAGTACCTTTTTAAGACCGTCCGCAAATTTTTTGGTGAGGCTATCGTGGTCACGCAGGAAGTGGACGACATCATCCAATCACCCGTGGTCAAAGAAAGTATCATTAACAATTCCGACTGTAAAATCCTCTTAGACCAAAGGAAATACATGAACAAGTTTGACGACATCCAAGCGATGCTCGGACTGACGGAAAAGGAAAAATCCCAAATCCTTTCCATCAATCAGAACAATGACCCGTCAAGGCTTTACAAAGAGGTGTGGATTGGGCTTGGCGGTACGCACTCCGCCGTGTATGCCACAGAGGTATCGCTCGAAGAATACCTCGCATACACCACGGAGGAAACCGAGAAAATGGAGGTCATGCAACTGGCTTCTGAACTGGACGGCAATGTGGAAATGGCGATAAAACGCATTGCCCAACAAAGACGGGAAAAAGGAAATAGTTATTAATCATTTTAAAAAATCAGAAACAATGAAAAAAGTAATGTTACTGGTGTGTACGACATTTATGCTTGCCGTTGCACCGTCCGCAAAAGCACAATTTGTGGTTACCGACCCTGCAAACCTTGCATCGGGTATCATCAACAGTGCGAATGAAATCATACAGACCTCATCCACCGTTTCAAACGTGGTAAAAAATTTCAACGAGGTAAAAAAAGTGTATGAACAGGGCAAGGAGTATTACGACAAACTGAAAGCCGTAAACAACCTTGTGAGGGATGCCCGAAAAGTGCAACAGACCGTGTTGCTCGTTGGGGATGTGTCCGAAATGTACGTGAACAATTTCGGCAAGATGATGAACGACCCGAATTTCAGCCCACAGGAACTGACGGCAATCGCCAACGGTTATTCCACGCTCTTGAACGAGAGTACCGAACTGCTCAAAGAACTGAAACAGATTGTTACCTCAACCTCGCTATCCCTCAATGACAAGGAACGTATGGACATTATTGATAAGGTGTACAAAGAGGTCAAGGATTACCACAGCCTTGTCCGGTATTACACCAACAAGAATATCTCCGTAAGCATTTTGAGAGCAAAAAAACAGAACAACACCCAAAGGGTGCTTGAACTGTACGGTACTGCTGAACAAAAATACTGGTAAGCTATGGAATGGAACAATCTTCACGAACTCCTGCGCTCGCTGTACGATGAGATGCTCCCACTGTCCGCCGATATGGCGACAGTGGCAAAGGGCATCGCCGGATTGGGCGCACTGTTCTACGTGGCACTGAAAGTGTGGCAGGCATTGAGCCGTGCTGAACCGATAGACGTGTTTCCGCTCCTGCGACCGTTCGCCATCGGGCTTGCCATTATGTTCTTCCCGACCATCGTATTGGGAACTATCAATGCGGTAATGTCTCCTGTGGTAAAAGGCACACACGCCATGCTCGAAAATCAGGTGCTTGACCTCAACCAATTGCAACAGCAAAAAGACCAGTTGGAACGGGAAGCCATGCTCCGCAATCCCGAAACCGCTTACCTCGTAAGCGATGAGGAATTTGATAAGAAACTGGACGAATTGGGATGGTCGCCGTCCGATTTAGCTACCATGTCGGGAATGTACCTTGACCGACAAGCCTATAAGATAGAAAAAGCCATAAAGGAATGGTTTCGCAACCTTTTGGAGATGCTTTTCCAAGCATCGGCACTGGTCATAGATACCATACGGACGTTCTTTCTCATCGTGCTGTCCATACTCGGGCCGATAGCCTTTTCGATAAGTGTATGGGATGGTTTTCAGTCCACACTTACGCAATGGCTGACCCGATATATCAGCGTGTACCTATGGTTGCCCATATCCGATATGTTCAGCTCCATACTTGCGAAAATACAATCGCTTATACTGGAACGGGATATTGAAATGCTTGCCGACCCTACGTATATCCCCGACACATCCAATACGGTGTATATCATCTTCATGCTGATTGGGATTGTGGGCTACTTCACCGTTCCAACGGTGGCAGGTTGGGTTATCCAAGCCGGAGGCGCAGGGAACTTCATGCGCAACGTCAACCAAACGGCATCGAAAACCGGAAACATCGCCGGAGCGGGAACGGGGGCAGTTGCAGGTAACATCGGTGGCAGGTTAATGAACAAATAATAAACATTGGTAAAAATGGAATTTAAGACACTAAGAAATATCGAAAACAGCTTTAGGCAAATACGGCTGTATGCCATTGTATTTGCCGTACTCTGCATCGCAGTGGTAGGATATGCCGTATGGCAGTCCTACCAGTTTGCGGAGGCACAACGCCAAAAGGTTTATGTACTGGACAACGGTAAATCATTGATGTTGGCACTGTCACAGGATGCAAGCCTCAACAGACCTGTTGAGGCAAGGGAACACGTTAAGCGTTTCCATGAACTGTTCTTTACGCTCGCACCGGATAAGAACGCCATCGAAAGCAACATGAAAAGGGCTTTTAACCTTGCCGACAAATCGGCATTTGATTATTACAAAGACCTTTCGGAAAAAGGGTACTACAACCGTATCATTTCGGGCAACGTGCAACAGCGTATCGAAGTGGACAGCGTGGTCTGCAACTTCGATACCTATCCGTATGCGGTAAGAACGTATGCCAAACAATTTATCATTCGGTCAAGCAACGTAACAAGGCGAAGCCTTGTGACCTCTTGCTATCTCGTGAACTCCGTCCGCTCGGACAACAACCCACAGGGTTTCAATATCGAAAAGTTTGCCGTGTTGGAAAACAGAGACGTAGAAGTTATAGACCGCTAAAATCAAGATTATGGAAACAATATCAGATTTGAACACGTTTGCCAAAATCCTTACTGCAAAAGGATATGACGGCTATTTCCATACGCAGGGAGCGTATGCCGGAAAGTTGAAAGACAGTATAAGTGAATACCTCGAAAACTGCCGGAACGGTACGGAGGGCGCACCAAAGTCACAGTTATTATTGACGGGCTTTCTACAATGGGCAGGCGAAGACAAGCCGTATGTAGAATGTTGTATGTGGGTGAAATACCTAAACGGCAAATTCTTCTTGGGCAGAATGGAGGTTACAAGAAAAGACCATTCGGGCAATTACTGAAACAATCGGAATTGACCGACCTGTCCGTGGTTACCGCTCCCAAAGCAAGGGAGGCAATCGCTATGGTGAGCGATGCACCGGAGCAAAAGACGGTTCACAGGCGGAAGCGGTTCAGCCTTTAAAACGGATTAAGGCATGAAAAATCTAAGAACAACAATCAGTAATTGGTTTGACAAGCTCGATGGACAGTGGCGAGCGATGCCTGTTAAAAAACAGCATCGCTACACGCTACTGCTCTTTTTGGGCTATGCGCTATTGTCCGTTGTCGTGCTATTGAAAGTGTGCTACGATGTAGCAAAGTCCGATAACACCCTAACGATAGAGCATATCGAAAACCCGATTAACAGGAAAAACAATTCCTCGGTTTCTCCGCAGGACAGTATTAACACAATCTTAAAAGATAAAAATTATGAAAGACAGTGAAAACAAAAGGGTAAGTTTTTTGGTCGAAGATGGCGACCCAAACGGAATGGATGCACCGCAGGACGGTGCGCAGAACAAAGGCGAAAAGCTAAAAAAGCCCATCATTTTTGCCCTTATGGGTGTGGTGTTCCTCGGCTGTATGTATCTAATCTTCAAACCATCCTCCGATAAGAAAACGATTGAGGATATTGGTCTGAACGATGCCGTACCGCAGGCTACCGATGCAGGGCTTCAATCCGATAAGCAAAAGGCTTATGAACAGGAAATGCTCGAACAGAAAATACAGGAAAAGCGCAATACGCTCCTGTCACTATCCGACTATTGGAGCGAGGACAGTAACGCCGATCTGGAAGCGGAGCAACCGGATGAGGACTACGAAGACGGCTACGCTTACAGCGGTGGTACACGCCGGAACAGCAACCCCGCTCTGAACAGTTACCGGAGTGCGCAAAGTACGCTGACCTCATTCTACGACAACAGCGATTATGAAACGCAGGAACTCCGTAAACAGATTGAGGAACTGAAAGAGCAATTGGCTGAAAAGGACGTACCGCCTACAACGACCGTGGAAGAGCAACTGGCTTTGATGGAAAAGTCATACGAAATGGCTTCCCGTTACCTGCCCTCAACTCCGGCACAAATGGGTAATGCAGACACAACGGTTTCGGCAAAGAATGTCTCGCAAAATGAACATTTTGTGGCATTCACTCCCGTAAGGAAAAATACGGTGTCCGCATTGTACCGTGAGCCGACCGACAGTGCGTTTTTGGCGAACTGGAACGAAACCCGAAACCGTGGTTTTTATACGGCAGGTGTTTCGGAACAGGTCGTACAGCCCAAAAACAGTATCAAGGCGGTAGTACAGGAAACACAGACCGTTACGGGTGAAAGCGGTGTACGGTTGCGTTTGTTGGAAACGGCACAAACTCCCGTCCGTTCCATTCCGACAGGAACGGTATTGACGGCTAACGCAAAGTTTCAAGGTGGCAGGTTGCAATTAAAGGTTACCTCCATCGAATTTGAGGGCAATATTATTCCGGTTGATATAACCGTGTATGATGTGGACGGACAGCAAGGGCTATATGTACCGTATTCCCCCGAAATGAATGCCCTTAGCGAGATTGCCTCCAACATGAGCCAAACCTCCGGTACTTCCATCATGATGACACGCTCGGCAGGGCAACAGGTGGCAGGTGACCTTTCCCGTGGCATGGTGCAGGGCGTATCGGGTTACTTCTCCAAGAAAGTAAGGACACCGAAAGTAACCGTCAAAGCCGGTCATCAGATTTTCCTCGTTTCAAAAAATTAATGTTCAACAAAAATCAAAAAGAAAATGAAAGCAATATTTAAAAGCCTCATGGCAATGGTCTGTTTGACAGTCTTTATCGCAGGTGCAAATGCACAGCAAGTGGCATCCAGTTTGGCAAAATTGAGCATGGGTAAGGTTGAGCCTTACGAAATGCAGGTGACGTACAGCAAGACCTCGCACCTCATATTCCCGTCCGCAATCCGCTACGTGGATTTGGGCAGTGAATACCTTATCGCAGGCAAAGCCGAAGATGCGGAAAACGTACTCCGTATAAAGGCAAGCGTAAGGGATTTTGACGAGGAAACCAATTTTTCGGTCATCACGGACGATGGTCGGTTCTACAATTTCAATGTCTTTTACAGCCCTTATCCGCTGGCGTTGAATTATGATTTGCTTACGATGCAAAAGGCATCGGACAGGGAAAACGGCAACGATGTTCTGTTTGAGGAATTGGGGGGCAATTCGCCGTCACTGGCGGGCTTGCTCATGGAAACGATTTACAAAAAGAACAAAAGGATTGTAAAGCATATCGGGGCAAAAAGCTACGGTATACAATTCCTGCTGAAAGGTATTTATGTTCACAACGGAAAATTCTATTTCCATACGGAATTAAGGAACAAAAGCAATGTTCCGTTCACTATTGACTTTGTGAATTTCAAGGTCGTGGACAAGAAAGTAGCAAAACGTACCGTGGTACAGGAAAAGGCAATGAACCCATTGCGAATGTACAAAACGCTCGATGAAATTACGGGCAATACCACCGACCAAAACGTGTTCCTGCTCGACCAGTTTACCATCACGGATGACAAGGTTCTGATTATTGAAATCTTTGAAAAGAACGGTGGCAGACAACAGGTGTTGCAGGTGGAAAACTCCGACCTCGTACACGCCAAGTTGATAAGCGATATGCACCTAAAGATTAATTAACCCAAAAGGAACGAACAATGAAAAAATACATTTTTGCCGTGGTGCTTACCATGTTGAGCATGACGGCAGTACAGGCACAGCGTATGCTCCCAAAACAAAAGGGATTGGAAGTAAACGCAGGTATGCTGTCCAAAGAAATGAGCGACAATTACTATCTGAATTTGACACTGACCGTGAACGGAAAGAACGGCAGTTACTGGATATGGGGTGCGGAGTACACCCATCAGCTTTCCGGTTACAGGGATGTACAGATACCGCTCGAAACCTATACGGGCGAGGCAGGTTACAGTCTTCAGTTATTGGGCGATGCAAGAAAAACCATCACGCTGAATGCAGGGCTTACAGCCGTGGCAGGTTACGAAACCATCAACCGGAGCAAAGCAATGCTACCGGACGGCTCGACCATCCTCGATAAAGACAATTTTGTCTACGGTACGGGCGGACGGCTCACGCTCGAAACGTACCTGTCCGACCGTTTTGTCCTGCTCCTGCAAGGGCGTACCAAAGTGCTTTGGGGTACGGATTTGAAACAGTTCCGTCCATCGGCAGGGATTGGACTAAGGTTTAACTTTTAAAATTGATTTGCAATGAAAATATTAATCAGAAAATACGGGCTACATTTACAGGCGATGTTCTTGCTCATGGCAATGTTGGTTTGTTCGGTGGTGCTGACCTCCTGTGAAAAAGACGACCTCGACATCAGGCAGAACTACCCTTTTGAGGTACAGGTAATGCCTGTACCCAAAGAGGTAACGGACGGACAGACCATTGAAATAAGGGTTACCATTGAGCGGTCGGGCAATTTCAACGATGCGAAATACTTTATCCGTTATTTTCAGTTTGACGGAACGGGCATATTGAGATACCACGATGAGC
>NZ_ASZT02000044.1:0-34932 GCF_001006065.1 Sphingobacterium sp. IITKGP-BTPF85 | reverse complement strand
TTTAGAAGTCATATCAACTGGTTCTTGTTTTACATCATTATCTGTGAAAATTTGCGTAGTCGCTTCCAAAAGATGATCGATAGAAGCAATAGCATGTTCAATTTTGTCTTTGACTATGCTACGTTGATCAGAAGAAGCATCAATAAGCTGTTTCGGTGAATGATCTAATTTCAAAATAGGGGTATCATCCTTATTTGCTTCAACAGTATTTGTTTCAACAGTTAATTTATCTGTATCCAATTTTGTCTCTACCGGTAAGTTTGCAACAATTGCCCCATGATTGACAGCGGACTGATTTAAATACAAAAATGAAGCACTAGCAAAGAGCAGCACAGCAGCAGCTGCACTCCAATACTTCCAGTTCGTTTGCTTCTTAGAAACAAGAGATACATCATGTGACGCAAATTTTTCCCATGCACCTTCCGAATAAGGAAGCTCATGAGCTTTCATTTTGTCGACGATATGGTCTATTAATTCCTTATTTTTTTCTTTTGCCATTTTACACGCTACTTCTTGTTATTTAAATTCCTGTCTTATCTTATGTTGTTCCAAATAAAGCATCCTTAACTTTTGCTTTGCTCGAGTAAGATAAGTACGGGAAGTACTATCCGGGATATGCAATTGCTTTGCAATTTCATCATGCGAAAAACCCTCGATCTCATAAAGATTAAAGATGACACGCTGCAATTCTGGTAAAGAATCGAGCAACTTCATAATATCATCAACCTCTAGATTACTGGAGTTATATACCCTTGGCACATCAAGACTGCCCTCAGCTACATCTTCTAAAGAAGTCATCTCCTTTTTTGAGCGCAGAAAATCAATTGAAATATTAGCTGCAATTCTCCCTATCCATGACCGAAATGATTTCTCCAAAACATCATCCTCAACCAAATGGTTAAAAGAATCCAATCGTCTAAAAATCCGAATAAAAGACTCATTCGTTAATTCTTCAGCATCCACATCAGATTTAACATAGCGAATAATAATAGCCATCAAATATCCATAGTACTTTTTATAGACAAAAGCCTTCCCCTGCTCACGATTTCGTAAACAATCCTCCAGTGCACTTTTAAGTGTTACTTGTTTTTGCTTTTTTAAGTATGTTTGAATAATATTCACTCAATAAGACTATATTAATCCTTAATCTTCATCTAAAATAATACTTTCTGAATTAAGATTATGAAAGTCTTTCTTTTAATTTCTGCCATGCTGTTTTTTAAGTACATCTTCATAACGATACCGTATTACAAAACGCTACACCGTATTTTATAAATATTATATTGTTTTCACCTCTCATAAATGCAAAAAAAAGCTATTTTTGTTCGATTTTTATATTATTTAATCCTTACCAATGAGTACTGTATTATCCGAACAGGAACAATTAAGAAGACAGGCATTGCAATCTCTAATAGATTTGGGTATAGACCCATATCCAGCTGAAGAGTTTGAGATCAATGCAAATGCTACTGATATATTAGAAAATTACGATAGAGATAAGCTTAACTATAAGAATATAAGCATTGCAGGACGTATCATGAGCCGTCGTGTTATGGGAAATGCGTCGTTCTTCGAAATTCAAGATAGTTCAGGCCGTATTCAAGCTTACATCAAACGTGATGACATTTGTCCTGATGAGGATAAAACGATGTATAATATCGTTTTTAAGAAATTATTAGATATTGGTGATATCGTTGGTATTAAAGGCTATGTTTTCACAACCCAGACAGATGCCATCTGTGTACATGTTGAAAAACTGACTGTATTATCTAAATCATTACGCCCTCTTCCAATCGTTAAAACTGCAGAAGGAAAAACATATGATGCATTCACAGATCCCGAATTGCGTTATAGAATGCGTTATGTCGATCTAGTAGTTAACCCGCAGAACAAAGAGATCTTTGTAAAAAGAACAAAATTGTTTAGTGCAATGCGTAATTTCTTTAATGACGCAGGTTATATGGAGGTTGAGACTCCAGTATTGCAATCCATCCCTGGCGGTGCTGCGGCCCGTCCATTTATCACACATCACAATGCTTTAGATATGCCTTTATATTTGCGGATTGCAAATGAGTTATATCTAAAACGCCTAATTGTGGGCGGTTTTGATGGTGTTTACGAGTTTTCAAAAAACTTCAGAAATGAAGGTATGGACCGTACTCACAATCCAGAATTCACAGCAATGGAGATCTATGTAGCTTATAAAGACTACAACTGGATGATGAAATTCACAGAACAATTGCTAGAACATTGTGCAATTGCTGTAAACGGCACCACCAAAGCGACATTTGGAGAACATGAAATCGACTTCCGTGCACCTTATAAAAGAATCACAATGGCCGATTCGATTAAAGAGTTCACAGGTTTTGATATTACAGGAAAATCTGAACAAGAAATTTTCGAAGCAGCCAAAGGAATGGGAATTCCGGTCAATAATACCATGGGTAAAGGCAAGTTAATTGATGAGATTTTTGGCGAAAAATGTGAAGGTAAATACATTCAGCCTACATTTATCACAGATTACCCTAAAGAAATGTCGCCATTAACAAAAAAACATCGCGACAATCCTGAAATCACAGAACGCTTTGAGTTAATGGTATGTGGTAAAGAAATTGCAAATGCATATTCGGAGTTAAATGATCCGATCGACCAACGTGAGCGTTTTGAAGCACAAATGGCCTTATCGGCACGTGGCGATGATGAAGCCATGTTTATCGATCAAGATTTCTTACGTGCATTAGAATATGGAATGCCTCCAACATCAGGATTAGGCATTGGTATGGATCGTTTAATTATGTTCCTGACCAACAATGCATCTATTCAGGAAGTATTATTTTTCCCACAAATGCGACCAGAAAAAATAGTAACAGTAGCTTCTACAGAAGATTATGTTGCATTGGGTATTCCAGCAGAATGGGTTCCTGTTTTACAAAAAATGGGTTTCAATACTATACCGGAATTAAAAGAAGCTAATCCTAATAAAGTATTCAATGACCTTGGGGGTATGCGTAAAAAAATGAAATTAGAAATCACCATGCCAACAAAAGACGAAGTCTTGGCATGGTTTGCATAAATAATTAGTTCGTACAGAAGCCGGCTATCCAAAAGGTAGCCGGCTTCTGTTTTTGTAAAAAACGTGTAAAGAATTGTTTACACAGCTCGCTGTGCCTACCAACGCGCATTATACTAACCACAAAAACAAAGAGCCATCAATTTTTTAATTTATTTAATACTACTTTTAAGTTATAAACATTAAAAAATGAAAAATATACTTTCCATAGATGGTGGTGGAATAAGAGGTATAATACCTGCTCTAGTATTGGTCGTTTTAGAAGAAATTCTTCAGAAGAAGAGCAATGACCCGGATGCACGAATTGCAGAATATTTCGATTTTATTGCAGGAACTAGTACTGGAGGTATTTTAGCCTGCATTTTATTATACCCAAGTGAGGAAAATCCTTCAAAACCTAAGTTTTCTGCTAAAGAGGCATTAGATCTGTACGTCTCCCACGGCACTGATATTTTCAAAACAACGAGATGGAGACGCTTTCTAAGTGAATTCGGATTGGTGAGTGAATTATATTCAGCTACCGCATTAGAGAATGTATTACATGAATATTTTGGCGACACCAAACTAAGCCAACTAATAAAACCCTGTATTATAACAGCCTATAATATTGAACTCCGGAAAAATCATTTTTTTAGACAGCAAAAAGCTATTACACATGGAATAGCACGAGACTTCTATCTAAGAGATGTCTGCAGAGCGACCTCCGCCGCACCTACCTATTTTTCTGTTGCGGAGATTTATTCCATTGCAGGTACAAGATTTCCATTGGTAGACGGTGGCATGGTGGCTCAAAACCCATCCATTTGCGCTTTGATTGAAGTGATGAAAGCTTTTGAAGATACAGAGATAAACGATCTGTTTATGGTCTCATTAGGTACCGGGGTTGCAAAAAAAGCTTATAACTATGAGCATTTTAAGAAAAAACTGGCCATTACCATTGGTCCAGCTTTAGTCGATATTATGACAAGTGCCTCTGCAGAGAGTACCGAATTTTTTATTGAACAGCTGTTTCAATTCAATAGAAAATCCAAAAACTACATCCGACTAGAGCCAACAAATATGTCAAGTGTTGAGTCCTCCATGGATGCGGCATCCAAAAACAACATCCAAAAACTTATCTCACTAGCAGATAGACTGATGAGCGAAAATGAAGTTCAACTCACCAGGATAGTGGATCATCTAATAAAAGAAAAAGAGGCAAAAAACAAGAAAAATCCGTGGTCTAAGTTGATGGATAGGCTGTAAAAGTTTACATTTACGCATATTTTAAATCTATATGGCACTGAATATCGTTTGGATCTCATTTTTTGTAATTGCATTCATCGTTGCTTTGATCAAGCTTATTTTCTTTGGGGACACCGAAATTCATGAAAATTATCAATGGCATGTTTGACAGTGCTAAAAACGGTGCCGAAATCTCCTTAGGTCTCGTCGGCATGATGACATTCTGGTTAGGCATCATGAAAGTGGGTGAAAAAGCAGGAATGATTACCTTATTTGCAAAAGCTGTAAATCCTTTTTTCAGCAAGCTCTTCCCTGGAATCCCAAAAAACCATCCTGCAAACGGCTCTATTATTATGAATTTTTCAGCCAATATGCTAGGTTTAGATAATGCGGCAACACCGGTTGGACTAAAAGCAATGCAGGAACTGCAAGAACTTAATCCAGAAAAGGAAACCGCGACAAACGCACAAATTATGTTCTTAGTGCTCAATACCGCTGGAATAGCACTTATTCCAACATCGGTAATTGCTCTAAGAATGGCCAATGGAGCAGCAAACCCCGCAGATATTTTTATTCCAGCTTTGATAGGAACCTTTATTTCGTTTATATCAGGGATGATCGCTGTTGCATTCTTTCAAAAAATAAACCTCTTTAAACTACCCATCCTGATATTCCTAGGCAGTTTCATTCTCATGATGGCTGGACTATATTTCGGTTTAAATGGCCTGCCTCCAGAAAAAATTGAAATTGTAACCGGACTAATCGGTGGTGTTTTAATTTTTTCCATCATCATCCTATTTATCGTTTACGGCGCATTTAAAAAACTAAATGTTTACGATGCCTTTATAGATGGTGCAAAAGACGGATTTAAAACATCCATCATGATCATCCCCTTTTTAATCGCCATACTGGTGGCTATATCTGCTTTCCGAACAACAGGATGTATGGACTATATTGTGAATGCAATCGGTTCTTGTTTCGCTTATTTTGGCTTGGACACACGTTTCGTACCAGCTCTTCCAGTAGGATTAATGAAAACATTAAGTGGTGGTGGCGCTAGAGGACTTATGGTCGATGTCATGCAGGCATATGGAGCAGATTCGTTTCAAGGACGACTTGCCAGTGTTATCCAAGGTTCCTCCGAAACAACTTTTTACGTTCTAGCAGTATATTTTGGCTCTGTAGGCATTAAAAACACTAGACATGCGCTTATATGTGGCTTAATTGCCGATCTTGTGGGACTAATTGCAGCTATTATTTTAGCGTACATCTTTTTTGGTTAAACTTTAATCTTTCAATAACATGAAAAAAACAATTGCTTTAATTGCACACGATGGTAAAAAACCAGAAATGGTTGCCTTTGTAAAAGACCATATTGAGTTCTTAAAAAAAGCTCATCTAGTCGCGACAGGCACTACCGGTTCTTATGTAAAACAAACAGGACTCGAAGTCGAATTAAAGTTAAGCGGACCTATGGGCGGAGATGCACAGATTGCAGCATTAGCTGCAGAAGGTAAAGTAGATGGAATCATATTTTTCAGAGATGCATTAGGTAAACATGCGCATGAACCCGATATTCAGATGCTGATGCGGGTTTGTGATTTGTACAACGTACCATTAGCAACCAATCCCGCAACTGGAAGCCTCATTATCGAAGGTCTACTGGAAGATGAACTATAACCAGGAATTTAATATTCACTTCATAAATTCCTAATCCCCTTATTATTTTTTATATTTAGAGATATGAATGATAATGAAATCTTAGTAACAATAGGTAATACGCCATACACAACAACAATTAAGCATGGAAATAATACGCTAATTGCAGATGAACCTGAAGAATTAGGAGGTCAAGATGAAGGATTCAATCCGCCTGCCCTTTTACTATCTTCATTGGGTTCATGTAAAGCAATGACAGTAAAGATGTATGCTAACCGCAAAAAATGGGATTTACAGGAGGTAAATATTAAACTTTCATACGAAATTTTAAAAAGTGAACTGCAACAGACCACCTATATCAAATGTCATGTTTCTCTTAAAGGAAATCTAGATAAAGATCAAAAAGACAGACTTCTCCAAATTTCAGAAAAATGTCCTATTCACAAAATTCTTTCTAATCCGATTATTATTTCTTCCAACCTGATCTAAAAAAATCAATTAGAATTTTTGATTATATCCACGAGATGCTATATTTGTCGCCACAAAGAATCATGAACATGCAAAATGAACAGCACACTCCTATTGACTCTCCTTTTACTTCAATAAAAAGAGAAAATTGGAAAAAACTGAACGGTCACTTTAAGCACACATTTTCGCAACACGACTTGGATCAATTGCATGCACTTAATGAACCATTGAATGCAGAAGAAATCGAAGATGTCTATTTCCCTTTAAGTCATCTCTTAGGTATTCATATTGAACGGTTTCAAGATTTACACAGAAGCACAAATCATTTTCGAAAAAAATGAAAGTACGCTTCCCTTTATTATTGGCATTGCTGGCTCTGTAGCTGTAGGTAAAAGTACAACAGCACGTGTATTGCAACGCGTCCTGACTTTATTGCCCAGTAAACCAAAAGTAGATTTAGTAACGACTGATGGATTTCTGTACCCGAATCATATCCTGAATGAAAGAGGCATAATGAATCGTAAAGGTTTTCCGGAAAGTTACGATGCTAAAAAATTAATACAGTTCCTTTCCGCTATAAAATCAGGCATGGGATCACTTTCGGTACCCCTGTACAGCCATTTAGAATATGATGTCTTACCTGATGACCAGCAACAGCTGATCCATCATCCTGATATCTTAATCGTCGAAGGCATTAATGTACTGCAGGTCAACTCGCAAAGACCACGAAAAGGACATAGTGTATTCGTGTCAGATTTTTTTGATTATACCATATATGTTCATGCCAGCGAAAAAAACTTATTAGAGTGGTATACCAACAGGTTTGAATCTTTAAGACGTACAGCATTTCAAAATCCGGCCTCATTCTTTCACAAATATGCCGACATGAATACCGAAGAAAGTATCCAGATGGCTCATCAGATCTGGAATGAGATCAACAAACCAAATCTGGTCCAGAATATTTTACCAACACGGTACCGCGCTGATCTAATTTTAGAAAAAGGCAGTCATCACTTTGTTAAAAATGTAAAGGTCCGTAAGATTTAATCTTCCCGCGTACGAAATAATAAAATCTCCTTTAAAATTTCATTCTGAATTTGATAATGTAATTTATTGCTACTCGATATGGTATTGAGCTCAATCTTATATTTCACAAAGTCCTTACCGATTTCGGCAACTTTTATTTTAAATAAATCGTCCCAGATAATATTCTTATTTATTTTCAAGATAGGTCTTAAATGATTTTCAACAGATTGGACATGCAACGGTTTTTCTAAAGGAAGTTCAAATTTAACGATCAGTTTATTCGACTTTTGAGAAGATTTATTGACCATCGTTGACGTGAATATCAAATTATTTGGTATTAGCACAACATCATCATCTTCATCACGAACGACAATATTTGCCAAAGTAATATCAACAATTTTACCCTGATAATTACTAATTTTAATATGGTCTCCAATGGAAAATTGATCAGAAAACATAACCAGCAATCCACTGATCATATTGGTAATATACTCCCTAAATATAACCGCAATAGCCATCGCAACGATGGTCATGCTGGTTATAAACTCCTTAGGATCAATTCCCAGCGCAACCATCAACGTAATCACAATCATACCAGCATTCAATACTGTAGCAACCCGGGAAATACCCAGTACAAAATTTCCTCTCACATCATGGTTTGCATGTTTACGGTTATACAGCGAAACAATCAAGAACCGGCCGATTGAGATCAACAGATTGGCGGTCAAAAAAGTATTTAAAGCATAAGCAAAGTGAAGAATAATCTTGTTTTTCTCGTAAAAAGAGGCTAAACCGACAAAAGAATAGCTTAAAGCTATCCACAAAGCACAACGAAATACAAAAGATAGGGATAATTTATTTTTAACCATTGAAATCTAATTTTCTTTAGGAACTAAACTAATCATTTTTCATTCAATACAAAAAAATGATACTCCTAAAAATAAGTATATTTGCAAAAGACCAATGGTCGAAAAATATGAACGAAGAAACAACAACAGTAGAGCTTACAGTTACAGGAATGCATTGTACAAACTGTGCAATTGCTATTCATCAATATTTAGAAAAAAAAGAGGCAAAAGATATATTTGTCGACTTTGCATCTGATGAAGTTAAATTCTCAGGAATAACGGCAAAAGAACTTCCCGAAATAACAAAAGGGATTGAAAATTTAGGTTTTCAGGTCCTGACTGATGAAAGTCCAAAGGAATCATTTTATAAAAAATAGAAACCAAATTTTGGTTCAGTCTATTTTTTACGCTTCCTCTCTTTGCACATATGTTTGTACAACACCCTTTGTTGCATGACCCATACATCCAGCTCGGACTCTGTGCTCCCGTATTTCTGCTCGGTTTTTTTCATTTTGGTAAAAGTGCGTTTTACTCCCTTAAAAATGGCATGCCAAATATGGACGTGCTCATATTTATAGGTGCAACAGCTGCATTCACGTACAGCCTCATCGGCACCCTCAATCACCTAGGCCCAGATTATATGTTCTATGAAACTTGCGCAACAATCATCACCGCTCGTTCTATTGGGAAATCTATTTGAAAAAAAATCCGTAAAAAAAACAACATCTGCAATCGGAGACCTTATTAAGATTCAAAATGTAACCACAACAAAAATCACAGCAGATCTAGAAGAGATCATCCATACAAGAGATGTTAAGCAAGGCGATGTTTTACTGATCAAATCAGGAGATCTTATTCCAGTTGATGGAGATATTATTGATGGAGATGGCTTTGTCAATGAATCCATGATTACAGGAGAAAGCCTACCCGTTTTCAAAGATAGATATGCAACCGTCATCGGCGGAACAACACTAACAGAAGGCAATATAAAAATCACGGCCACCAAAGTTGGACGTAAAACCGTCCTTTCCCAAATTATCGCACTGATCAAGGAAGCACAATCAAAAAAACCACCTATTCAAAAACTCGGTGATAAAGTTGCATCATACTTCGTACCCTTTGTGGTCGTCATCGCCATTTTCACCTTTTTTATCACTTACTTTATAGCCGAAATATCACTACAGCAATCATTAATGAATGCCATTGCAGTACTTGTCGTCTCCTGCCCGTGCGCGATGGGTCTAGCGACCCCAACTGCTGTCATGGTAGGTTTAGGAAGAGCCGCTAAAATGGGAATTTTAATTAAGGGAGGTGATACAATTGAAGAGATGTCGGATCTTAAATATATGGTATTCGATAAAACTGGCACTTTAACTACCGGAGATTTCAATATCAAAGCCATCCAAACGTTTGGAATAGAACAAAAACAAGTAGAATCTATCATTGCACAATTAGAAGGCTATTCAAATCATCCTATAGCAAAGTCCATCAGACAGCACATGAAAGAAGTAAAAGCCTACCGCATTGTCTTTCAAGATGTCAAAGAGATTAAAAGCGAAGGACTTTACGCTACAGATACAAATAGTAATGTGTATAAATTAATCAATGCACGTTTAGGAAAAGTAGATTATTCAAACCGCTACGACTTAATTCTATCCATTAATGATGTCGTAGTTGCAGGCTTAGTGATTGAAGATCAGATAAAACCTTATGCAAAAGAACTCATTCAACCATTAAAGGCAAAAATATAACCCCAGTAATATTAAGTGGTGACCGAAAAAGTAAATGTGACCTAGTGGCTCAAAAACTTGGAATAGCAGAAGTTTATTCCGATCGTAATCCTGAAGAGAAATTAAATATTATCAACAAACTTAAAAAAGCAGGTATTACAGCAATGGTCGGCGACGGTATAAATGATGCTCCTGCCCTGACAACAGCCCACGTCGGTATCTCTCTAGGTGACGCAAGTCACATTGCGATACAATCTGCTAAAATAATTCTTTTGAATTCCGATCTAAAATCGATTGAAAATCTATTACTTATCGGAAGGCACACACTGCAAACAATCAAAGAAAATCTTTTCTGGGCATTTGCCTATAATATCATCGCAATACCGCTCGCAGCAATGGGATTTTTAGGACCCATGCTCGCCGCCTTCTCAATGGCTTTCTCCGATGTTATTGTCATCGGCAATTCACTTCGTCTTCGTTTTAAAAAACTGCGGTAACAAGCAATTGACTGCATTTAAATCTTTTTTAAATCAATAAAAAAATAGACTTTTTTTTTCACTATCTTGAACCTCAAAACATTCGCTTTTGAGGTTATTTTTTTGTAACTTCGCATGCGTAGCAATCCGTGTAAACGGGATTGTTTAATAGTTTTATCGAAACCAAATTAATATGGCTGAAGAAACAGAAAATGATAATAATTTAGTACCTGCAAACGATCGAATTCTTTCGGTAAGTATCGAGGATCAAATGAAAACTGCCTACATTGATTATTCAATGACAGTTATTGTTTCTCGTGCATTACCAGATGCTAGAGATGGTATGAAGCCTGTACACCGTCGTGTTCTTTACGGTATGTTGGATTTAGGTGTTACAAGCAGTAAGCCTTACAAAAAATCTGCCCGTATTGTTGGTGACGTATTAGGAAAGTACCATCCACATGGTGATACTTCCGTATACGATGCAATGGTACGTCTAGCACAAGACTGGAACATGCGCTACCCTTTAGTGGATGGTCAAGGTAACTACGGTTCTGTCGATGGAGATCCTCCTGCGGCAATGCGTTATACGGAAGCAAGATTGAAAAAAATTGCGGAAGAAATTTTATCGGACATCAATAAAGATACAGTAGACTATCAATTGAACTTTGATGACTCTTTGGAAGAACCAACAGTATTACCAACACGTATTCCCAATCTATTGGTAAATGGTGCTTCAGGTATTGCAGTCGGTATGGCAACCAATATGGCGCCACACAACTTAACAGAAGTTATCAACGGTACAGTTGCATATATTGACAATCGTGATATCGATGTACCCGAATTGATGCAATATATCAAAGGCCCTGATTTTCCTACAGGAGGTTTGATATATGGTTACTCGGGTGTTCAGGATGCAGAGAACACTGGCCGTGGTCGTGTCGTGATGCGTGCTAAAACAGAAATTGAAGTATCAAAATCAGGTAAAGAGTCTATCATAGTTACAGAAATTCCTTATCAGATCAATAAAGCGAATATGATTGAACGTACCGCTGAATTGGTTAATGAAAAAAAATTAGAAGGAATTTCAGCAATTCGCGATGAGTCAGATCGTACGGGTTTACGTATTGTATACGATATTAAACGCGATGCTAACGCAAATGTCGTTCTAAACAACCTATTCAAGTACACAGCATTACAAACCTCATTTTCAGTAAACAATATTGCTCTTGTAAAAGGTAGACCAGTATTGATGAACCTGAAAGATATGATTCAGGTATTCGTGGATCACCGTCATGATGTTGTCACGCGTCGTACACGTTTCGAATTGGCTGAGGCTGAAAAAAGAGCACATATTTTAGAAGGATATTTAATCGCGCTTGATCATTTAGATGAAGTGATCAAGTTGATCCGTGCCTCTTCAACTCCTGAAGATGCCCGCGTAGGATTAATGGAAAGATTCGGTCTATCAGATCTTCAAGCACGCGCAATTTTGGATATGACGCTTCGTCGTCTAACCGGACTAGAGCACGATAAGATTAAAGAAGAATATGCTGAGCTAATGAAAACGATCGATTACTTAAAATCTGTATTAGCAGATGAAGGTCTTCGCATGCAGATCATTAAAGAAGAACTGATCGAAATCAAAGAGAAATATGGTGACGAGAGAAGATCTATAATCGTCCATTCAGCAGAAGACATGCGTATGGAAGATTTCATCGATGATGAAGAAATCGTGATCACAATTTCTCATAATAGCTATGTAAAACGTACTCCTCTAACTGAGTATAAACGTCAAGGACGCGGTGGACGTGGATCTATTGGCTCGACCACACGCGAAGAAGACTTTACAGAACATATTATTACTGCTTCGGCACATAATTATATGTTGCTATTTACAGAATCTGGTCGTTGTTTCTGGTTACGAGCATTTGAAGTTCCTGAAGGAAGTAGAACTTCTAAAGGTCGAGCGTTGCAGAATATCATCAATATTCCGAAAGACGAAAAAATTAAAGCATACATTTTAGTGAAGAACTTAAAAGACCAGGAATACCTGGAAAATAACTTCATCATTATGTGTACTAAAAAAGGTACAATTAAGAAAACGTCATTAGAAGCTTATTCACGTCCTCGTGCAAATGGTATCAATGCCATCAACATTAATGAGGGAGATCAGCTATTAGAAGCATGCTTAACAAGCGGAACAAGTGAAATTGTAATGGCATTACGTTCTGGACGTGCTATTCGTTTCAACGAGTCTACTGTTAGACCAATGGGTAGAACAGCAACTGGTGTTCGTGGTATTACTTTAGGTAGTGAAAGCGATGAGGTTATTGGTATGATTAGTGTAGATGATCCAGAGTCTACGGTGCTTGTTGTATCTGAAAAAGGATACGGTAAACGAACAGATATCGAAGATTACCGAGTTACAAACCGTGGTGGTAAAGGTGTAAAAACAATTAGCGTAACTGAGAAAACAGGTAAATTAGTTGCTGTAAAAGGTGTTAACGATACTGAAGATTTAATGATCATCAATAAATCAGGTATTGTCATTCGAATTTCAGTAGAAGGATTAAGAGTGATGGGACGTGCAACGCAAGGTGTCCGTTTAATTAATCTGAAAGGTGAAGATGAAATTGCATCAATTACTAAAGTAGATAGAGAGGAAGAAGTGGAAGACACGGAAGAAGAAATTCTTTCAGGTGAAGAAGTAGAAGATACGACAGAAAGCACTGAAACCGATCAGGACGATAAATCTGAATCTAACGAAGAATAAAAATAGAATGAGAGCATTATTGACATCATTAATACTGTCAGCTACAAGTTTAACTGTTGTTGCCCAATCCAATATCAAGGAGGGCAACAACAGTTTTGCGCTTTATACACAAACTGGAGATATTAAAAATTTGGAGAACGCACGCAAATTTAGTGATGCAGCTTTCAAAACCCGTAAAGATTCTTCTTCAGTTCGTAATAATGTTTTGAGAGGACTTGTTTACAGTTCTTTAGCAGTTGTAGATTCCACCCGGAAACAAAAGTATACCATAGACCCTATTGATGAAAGTTTAAATACCTTAAAACTCATTGATAAGAAAAAAGCATATCGCAATTTCCCTGTAGAAGTTGATTATATCAAGCAAAATTTAGCAACTGCATTAATCTATAAATCAAATGTTGAGTTAAAAAATAACAAGTTTGAAGAAGCGTACAAAGGATTTCTGAAAGTAGACTCCCTTGGTTTCAAAAATGCCGATTTAAAATTTAATTTAGCAACTTTAGCTGTAAGCAGTAAACGATATCCTGACGCGATTAAATATTACAAAGAGTTAATCAAACAGGATTCAAAAAAACCGCAATATTATCTAGAGCTCGCAGCTGTATATGAGAAAATCGGAACAAAACAAGATGAACTTAATACACTATCTGCAGGCCGATTAGAGTTTCCTCAGAACAAAGATATCCTCTTCAAGCTGATCGATATCTATGCTAAAAATGAATCTTATGACGCCATCTTAACGATAATTGATGAAGCGATCAAATTAGAGCCTGAAAATGTTGAATTAAATTACTTGGCGGGTTATGCATACGAAGACGCGAAAGATATTCGAAATGCAAAACAATATTATAATAAAGTTCTGCGTTTAGATGCTAATAACTACCCATCAAATTTAGCTTTAGGCCTTATTTATTTAAAGGATTTTCTTAAATCTAAATCTGACGAAGACAAACAATATGCGCAATCTTATCTTTTGAAAGCAAATGAAATTAAACCATATGATGTGAATGCACTTAAAGCACTGTCTACTTATTACAATGCAATAGAAGATTATGTGCAGTTAGATCGTGTGAATATATTATTAAATCAATTAACAGTTAATTAGAGATGAACATTAAATCATTATTATTATTGGCAGCTGTTGCATCAGCAAGTACATCTGTTTATGCACAAAAAAATAATGTTAATAAGGCAAAAACAAGTATAGCAAAATTCGAAGAGCTAAAAGGTGCAGGTACGCCACAATTGGCACTGCCAAATTTGAAAACTGCACAAGAAGCTATTGATTTAGCTGTTGTTCATGAGAAAACAAAAGATAATGCAGAGGCATGGACAATCTATTCATTGGTTTATGCAAACTTAGCTAATTTAGATAAGTCTGCTGATGAGGCTAAAAAGCTGAAGATGCAATTGTTAAAGCTAAAGAATTGGATAAAGATGGCGCAAATAAAGATAATATTCGTGTCTCTGAACAAGTATTAGGTCAATTCAACTTCAATCTTGGTGCTGAAGAATATCAAGGTCAAAAATACAAGGAAGCATATGACTCTTTTGAAAAAGCATTGACATATTTGCCAGGTGATACAACATTAATCTATTATGGTGGTATTTCAGCTCTTCAAAGTAACGATTATGCCAAAGCAATTGCGAAATATAAAGAGCTTATTCCTTCAAAAGAATTTTCTTCACATAAACAAATTGTTGTAGACTTACCAAAGTTATATTTATCTGCTAAAGATACCGCTTCTGCATTGGATTATGCAGCAAAAGCAGTAGAAATGTATCCTGATGACAATGCAGCTGCGGTTCAAATATTGAATTCAATTTGATTGCTGGTCGCGAAAAAGAAATTTTAGCGGGCATCACTGCGCAATTGGCAAAAGATCCAAATAACAAAAGCTTAAATTATTATTTAGGAATCGCTCATTCAGCAAATAAAAATGATGCTGCTGCAATTGAAGCATATAAAAAGGCTTTAGCAGTAGATCCTGATTATTTTGAAGCAAATACAAATATTGCAATCACAATGATGAATGGTGTACGTGAAAAATTAAATGTTTTAAACAACGATAGATCATTGAGCCAAGCAAAATACAACGAAGGAGTGGCTAAAATTAAGGAAGAAATTAAACCTGCTTTAGTTTATCTAACAAAAGCGGTACAATTACAACCTAAAAATGTCGATGCTTTGACTAACTTGAAAAACTACTATGTTTTCATGCAAGATGAAGCTAAAACAACTGAAATTACAGCTCAAATTAACGCTTTAAACTAAGTTTACTTAATCTTTAATAAGAAGGGGGTTGCATGTATTGCAATCCCCTTCTTGTTTTTCATAGAGATCCACAAAGAAAACATGTTTTGAATCGCCTCAGACCTTCTAAAAAGCTGGGGTTGGGCTATAATTAGTTTTTAAAAGCTTTAACTTAAATTAACATCATTAAAAAAAATATTTGTTATCTTTATAAAAATTATAATTTAAGCTCTGTATGTAAACCTAATTTTTACTATTATTTTTTAACAGAGTTAAACGATCTCAATGAAAACAACAATAAAATTTAATAATGTTAATACATTATTTTCTAAATCTTTAAAGGAAAGAATTAACGATTATTTCAAAACTAATAAAATCCAAAAAACAGGAGAAAAAAGAGTACTAACAAAAGCAATCATCCTGTTTGTAACCGCTATATCTTTCTACATCACATTAATTGTAATTCAACCCCACTGGTTAATCAGTGTTGTTGTATTAATTTTACTTGGAATAAATTTTGCTGCAATCGGATTCAATGTGATGCACGATGCCGGACATGATACATTCTCTAATAGTAAGAGACTAAACAGCGCCCTATCCTACAGTCTTAATCTGATGGGTGGGAATATCTATTTTTGGAAATTGAAGCACAACATTGCACATCATACTTATACCAACATTGAAGGTGAAGATCATGATATTGATATCAAATTATGCGTGTGCATAAAGACCAAGAATTAAAAAAGCATCACTCCTACCAGAAATATTATTTTATGGTTCTATATAGCATCTCCTACTTAGCTTGGATTTTCTATCAAGATTATGAGAAATATTTTCTTGAAGCTATGGGAAGCAAAAAGAAATCATTCGATTTCCCTTTACGTGAAAAAGTGATCTTTTGGGTAAGTAAAATTATTCACATCAGTATTTTCATTGTTATCCCAGTTTTAGTGGTAGGATGGTTACCAACATTAGTTGGATTACTAATTTCAGGTATCGCTTGTGGTATCTGTTTGGCAACCGTATTCCAGCTTGCGCACGTCGTAACTGAAACAGAATTTGTTGCCATAGAAGAGACTGCAGACCCAACAAAAATGGAAAATGAGTGGATGATTCACCAATTGAGCTCTACAGCTAATTTTGCTACAAAAAACAAATTTCTAACTTGGATTCTAGGCGGTTTAAATTATCAGGTTGAACATCATTTATTCCCTAAGATAAGTCACATCCACTATCCCGCGATTAATAAATTGGTCAGAGAAACCTGTTTGGAGTTCAATGTTAAATATCTTGAATACAAAACATTCAATTCAGCATTCAAATCACATGTGAGTGTGATTCAGTCTATGTCAAGATAGATATAACGTTAAAAAATATAGAAAGGCTAAGCAGTTGATGTTTAGCCTTTTTTTTGCTTCCTATAATAACATCAAGGAAATTACATTAATACATCCTTATTTTATACCACCGAAATCCCATTATGGCAATAGCATTACGCCACTACCCCACAAACTTCTCAATACCAATACAACAATTCCATCGCATTATCCCTATAATCTTACACATGCTTAAAGGTTTATCAATCATTACTAATTACACCAAAGAAATAAAGAATAGATTTCCAAAATTTCAGCTTGTAGGATAAGCACATTGATCAGGAGCCTTAAATAATGACAAAGTAAAGGACAAGCAAGCATTGGTGGTAATGAAGCCGAAAAATAAAAAAGCCGTTGCAATAAATTGCAACGGCTTTGAAGAAGTATAATTATGTTTTATTTTTGTACTCGCTTAGAACGTGAATTTCACAGAAGCATTCCATGTACGTCCCCATCCCATTAACACATAGTTAGAGGTATCAATACCTTTCCAGTACTCAGCATTAGCTTTAGACTCAACATTTGAAGTCGCTTCAGAGATATACAATTTGTCTAATACGTTGTTCATATTAACACGGAAACTGATCGCATTTTTATCACTCAAAACAACCTTGTAAGATACACCTGCATCTAACAAATCGTAGTTTGGTAACTTCATCGTAGGCCTATTAGCAGGTAATGAGCTATACAGATCTTCATAACGTCTATAATCAGCATCCACAGAAAGACCTTTTAAGACTTTGTATTTAGCACCTAAACCCCAACTCGTCTGAGAAGATTCACCAACTTTAACACCTGTTAAATCTCTCGTTGTAGTTTCTAATACTTCACGATTTTCATTACGAACAATCGTTATAGCATCACCATCATATTCCCATTTACCTAAGGAAGCAAAACCTTTTAATTCAAAGCCACGGAATGGACGAGCTAATAACTCTAACTCCATACCTTGGTGATCTTGTTTTACACCATAGTTCGTGTTATAGATTAAACTTCCGACCTGTACTTTGTCAATACCATATTTGTCAACTTCTTTTTGAGCAGCTGTAAAAGAACTTCCTGTTGTACGGTCAGCCCATGTCGTGCGGTATGCATTTACGCTAACATCAAAATACTCAGAGGCAAATTTGTAACCAGCCTCTAAACCTAGAATTTTCTCATTAACAGCATATGGATTAACATCGTTCATGTAATTCATGAAGATATTGTTTTGGTATGGCTGGCGAGAATAATAACCCGCATTACCAAAGATGGTATGGTTACCTAATGTATAACTTGCACCGCCTTTTACATTGTAGCCTAAATTGTTCACATCTTTAGATTTACCTTCACCTAACTTATAAAGGAAATAATCTTGTCTACTGTTTTGCTGACCAGAAAGGGAACCTTGAAAGAAAGCTGTAAAACCATCTTTCGCAAACTCTAATTGTCCAAATAAACCAGCATATCTGATCATTTGTTCATAATCCCACGCTAAACGGTCTTTGGCATCTTTAGGTTTATCTCCCCATGTTTTCCAAGGGTTTGTCGAGTATTCATTCGAAGTAACGGTTAAGCCAGGTAAATTTACATTGTCTTTATGGGAGATGCTTGGAGCTCCTAATAAATCCGTAACCTGTCTGTAGTGTTCACCCTTATAGTCGCGTAAATCAAAACCAACATTAAAGTTCAAGTTATCACTCAATTTACGGTTATAGTTAGAAACCACACCATACCATTGGTGGTTATTAACGTCAGCAGCTAAATAGGGAACTTTTTCTTTAGAAGCATCAGTACGTTTAGACTGACCGCCACCACGAGCCATAGAAGCATAAACTACAGTAGATAATGATGATTTATCATCAATAGTCCAATCCCAGTTTAAGTTAGCAACCGGTTTATGATAGTAGTTTTTACGAGGATTAGTTTCTACCCCGTTGATAGTAGTCATATTATCATTATACTTTCTTCCGTTATCCAGGAAGTTTTTCAATGCAGAAGTATAACCCTGGTTATGCCATTGTGGAGCACCTGTAACCATTAAATTTAAGTTATGCTTCTCGTTTACTTTATAACCAACAGATAAGAAATAGTTTTGACCGGCACCTTCAGTACCTTTCATGTAACCATTTCCTTGCCATCCAGTTACCATTGCAGATACTGCAAATCCACTTTTCATCAAACCGGTGTTATAAGCAATCGTAGATTTTACAAACATATCGTTACCGATAGTTGTTTTAACAAAACCACCTTGTTGAATATCTGTAGATTTAGTCACAAAGTTAATCGTACCCCCTACTGAAGAGATCGCTAATTTTGAAGAACCTAAACCACGTTGAATTTGTACTAAAGAAGCAATATCTGACAAACCACTCCAGTTAGACCAAAAAACACGACCATTGTCCATACCATTGATCGGTTGGCCATTTAATAAGAAAGCTGTGTTAGATTGATCAAAGCCACGTGTTGTCATGGAAGATTCACCAAAACCTTTTGATTGACCAGATACGTATACACCAGGTGTATTGACCATGGAAGCAGTGATATCCATTGCACCCACTTTTTCTTCTATGATTTGTTTCGAGATTGTAGAAACAGCGATCGGAGTTTTACGATCTTCCGCGATATCAATTAAACCACGACCTACAACAACAACTTCTCCTAAATTTGTTTCAGATGATTCTGCAAAAACAGGATCTAATTGTAGTGCTTCACCGGCTTTCAAGAAGACATTATCGTAAACAACTGGTTTTTGACCGATGTAGGTAACTTCAATTTTGTAAGGTCCGCCCTCTTGAAGATTTGCGATGTTAAAACGTCCATTCGAATCTGCCGATCCGCTGAAGGTGGCTCCGCTTGACTGATGCGTAATTTTAATAGTTGCACCTGTCGTTGTTTGTCCAGTAGATTGTTTTACAATCCCTGTAACACTGCTTGTTGTTGTTTGTGCATGGATAGTTCCATAACTCGCTACAGCAAGAGCAAAAAAAGTAGAGACTTTTTCATGTAAGATGTGTTTGATATAGTTTTGATGCTGCAAAAGTAAAACTCCCATATCTATTTAACTAATTTTAACATGAAATGAATATGTTAAAACATCCTTTTTAACACCTAAAATTTTGATAAAATAACACCAAACAAACAAATATATTTTAAAGTCATAAAAACACAACAATATATTTTGAATATTTAATTACAAAAACAAGCATAATTTACCACATTGGCAATTCTAGTTAGAATAAAACTTTGTCCTTTTTGAATAAATGCAAGGCAGGCTTTCTTAAACTATATTATACAGCAGTAGCATGGGAATGCCAAACATGAAGATCAAGGTAATTTTAAATAAAAGAGGTTATGCCCCCTTTAATTAAAATCGATCTAAAGTAAATATATACAAACTTTATTAAAATAGCAATAGAGAAAACAAAAAAAAGGCTTAAAATTAAATTTAAGCCTTTTCTTATTTTTGATACAATATCCTATTTTTTAGGAATTTCTTTTAAAATTTGTTTCACAAATTCCCAATATTTCTGAACAGAAGAAATAGATACCCGCTCTGCCGGAGAGTGTGCACCCAAAATAGTTGGTCCAAAGGAAATCATATCCATGTCAGGATAATTCGTTCCCAAAATTCCACATTCCAGTCCAGCATGGCACGCAACCACCTTCGGCTCCTCTTCATGCTGTTCAATATAAATACGTTTCAAAACCTCTAAAATTTCAGAATCAGCATTTGGTGTCCATCCAGGGTAAGATCCTGAAAATACAACATCAAATCCAGCTATTGAAAAACCAGCTTCCAAAGATTGGGCTAAATCTATTTTAGAACTTTCAACAGATGATCGTGTCAAGCATTTAATACTCATTTTTCCATCGCCAACACTCACTTTGGCAATATTATTAGAAGTTTCCACAAGATCTTCAAAGTCTGCGCTCACACGGTAAACACCATTATGTGCCGCATAGATTGCATTGATCAACAACTCCTGATCTTGAGCAGAAAGAACAGCAGCAGGAACAGTAGTCAATTTTTCAATTGATATTGTCAATCCACCATCTACTGTTTTAAACTCAGTTTTAATAGCTTCAATAAGAGGAGCTAAATCTGACGCAAAATTATCCTCATGTTCAGAAGAAACAATTACCGTTGCAGTAGACTCACGCGGAATTGCATTCCGAAGACTTCCACCATTTAGAGTTGCCAGCTGTAAACCAAACTCATCATAAGATTTATACAAAAGGCGGTTCATGATTTTATTCGCATTCCCCAAACCTTTATGAATCTCAATTCCTGAATGACCGCCATTAAGGCCCTTGACAACAATTTCAAAAGCAACAGCTCCAGAGGGACTAGCCTCCTCTTGATAAGACTGAGTAGCTGTTACATCAATTCCACCTGCACACCCGATATCAAGTTCATCATCCTCCTCCGTATCCAGGTTTAATAAAATATCTCCAGTCAATACACCACCTTGCAACCCCATTGCTCCAGTCATACCCGTTTCTTCATCAATCGTAAACAAGGCTTCGATTGCAGGATGCTCCAGTTCTTTGGAAGCTAAAATGGTCATAATTGTAGCAACGCCAATTCCATTATCTGCACCTAAAGTCGTGCCTTTTGCCTTTACCCAATCACCATCCACAAACATATCGATACCCTGCGTATCAAAATCAAAAATAGTATCGTTATTTTTTTGATGAACCATATCCAAGTGGGATTGCAGTACGACCGTTTTACGGTCCTCCATACCAGTAGTTGCCGCTTTTTTAATCAGGACATTCCCAACATGATCTTTAGTAACCTCAAGACCCAAGCTTTTACCAAAATCTATCATAAATGCGATAACACGTTCTTCTTTCTTCGAAGCACGAGGAACTGCATTCAATGCAGAAAAATTTGCCCATAGCTCTTGAGGAGCTAAGGCATCTAAATTATTATTTGCCATAATTTTTTCTATTTCAACAACAAAGTTAGTTTTTTTGAAGTAATTTCGGCCCATGGACAATAAGAATCTAACGAATCAGTATTATCGTGAATCTGGAAAAGAGCTTTTCGAGAAAAGACTCCATGCAAAAATGCAGTTAAAGAAATTTAATGATGCCGAACCAAAATCTTTCAAAGAAAGACAGATCATCATTAAAAATCTACTTAACACGAAATCCAACCGTTTTTTTATTGAACCCCCTTTTTATTGCGACTATGGTTTCAACATTTCTATAGACGACAATTTTTTCGCCAATTATAACTGCACTCTGCTAGATGCTGCTCCGATTACAATTGGTAAAAATGTCTTATTCGGCCCGAATGTTTCATTATTTACGTCCACTCATGCGATCCATCCTGAAGACCGCGCAAAAGGATGGCAATGTTCTAAACCGATCAGCATAGCAGACAATGTCTGGTTAGGAGGCAATGTTATTGTTAATCCTGGCATAGAGATCGGTGAAAACAGTATTATTGGTTCCGGCTCCGTGGTCACCAAAAACATACCGGCCAATGTCATCGCCGCAGGAAACCCATGTCAGATCATTCGGCCAATTACGGAAGCAGACAGACTGGATCTGACAAAAGCAGGCTCAGAATAATCAAACTTAAGTCAAGATTGATTGCGTAACAGTAATATTTTTTCCGATTAAGTTTAAAACTATTTAAGTTTATTACTTGTTTAAGAAATTAAGCCTGAAGTATAGATATGATTACAACAACGAAGCGCGCTTCTCTTTCCTTTTTTATCTTGCCCCTCCTATTATTGGTTATCACTATTGCACGACCTCTTTATGCACAAGAATATATACAGGAATATCGAGATACCGTAAATAAATTTAAACCTTTAAATGAAAAATATAACACCGATACGGTCACCAGCAAAACTCAGGTCACTCCTAATTCAAATAACTCTGTAAAGCAAAGTTATGTAAATAAGAGCTATCAGATTCCAAACTACCAGGATACCATCAATCACAACCCTCGGAAACACTTTGCTAGAGCGGCGACCGAATGGTTCATGTTTCAGGCATTACCAGCTTCTTTCAACTACTTCATCAGAAAAGATCCCTACTCGCACATCACATTAAACAACTGGTTCAAACATCTTAAACCAAGTGCATGGGCATGGGACGACAATGCATTTGCTACAAATCAAATTGCCCACCCTTATCACGGTCAACTGTATTTTAATGCATTCAGATCCAACAACTATAGCTTTCTTCAATCCTCCCTTGCCACTTTAGCAGGAAGCTTTATCTGGGAAACTGCAGGAGAGACACAGGCCCCTTCAATCAATGATTTAGTAAACACAACCTATGGCGGCATTATATTGGGGGAAATCACACACCGTATTTCACAAAATGTACTGTCCAGACCCACCAGTTCCTTAGCCGAGCGGCAAGGAAAAGAAGTATTAGCTTTTTTCATTAATCCAGTCAACGGGCTAAATCGTTTATTGGATGGCCGTTGGGGAAGAGTCGTAAAAGGAGCTGTTATTGATTCTTCTAAAGTCAAAGCCGAGGTCGATTTTGGTTTCCGCCGTTTTGACACAAAAGACCTAGACATTATCACAAAAGGAAAAACAGATTATTTTGTGCGGTTAAGCTTGATCTATACCAATGACAACATTGAAAACAAAAAACCGTTTGATGATTTCTATGTCAATCTGGAGGTTGGCGGAGACGACAGCTCATTTGTCAACACCGTAAACGTATATGCGTCACTCTACGGAAAACGCATTATCAAAAATCTTCCGGGTAGACATCTCGGCGTCCTCTCTGCAAATTATGACTTCTATCATAATGAAGCCTTCTTCTACGGAGCACAAAGTATGAATTACAACGTCATATCAAACTTTAGTTTAGGAGGCAAGAATCGCTTAACAACAACTATAGGTGGTGGTCCTGTCATACTGGCAGCAGTTCCTGATCCCTACCTCCTCTTTGGAGAAAGCCGTAATTACAATTACGGACCAGGTGTCGATGTCCGCGGTTCAGGAGAAATCAGTGTGCTGAACAGATTTAAATTCGGAGCACAATACCATGGTGGTTATTTTGTTACCTTAAGTGGCAATGAATCCCATTATTTTTTACATACAGCATCGATTAGTGGCAGTCTACGTCTATTGAAAAACTTCTCTTTAAACATGAATTCTGGTTATTTTAGATTAGAAGGTAATTTCAAAGACTATCCTGATATCAACAAAAGCTACCCATTTGCACGTTTCTCATTGGGATACAATGTTTTATTTTAACAAAAAAACACATGAAGATCTTATACCTCATTTCTGTCCCCTTTGTCCTCATGAGCTGTACAGCATCATCCAATCAAAATAAATCTCAGGATAAGCCCGAACAGTTGCATGTGGTTGATGGTTATAATCAGAAATTGATAGATCCCCAGGGTAAAACCATTAACGACAGATTCAAACCCCCGGTTGGCTACGAAAGAGAAAACTACAAAAAAAATGAATTTGGTTATTTCTTACAGCAACTCCCTCTCAAACCTATTGAGTCACTTGTGACTTATTATAATGGAAGAACAAAAGATAGAAGAGACATCTACGCAAGTGTAATCGATCTGCCCATAGGAAAAAGAGACTTACATCAATGTGCAGATGCTGTCATGCGGTTGCGAGCTGACTATTTATACCAAAATAAGAAATACAAAGATATTCATTTCAATTTTCTGTCCGATGGTAAACCTCGTTATTATGAACAATTTGCCTCTGGAGATTACACCTATCCAAAATACTGGAAATACCTAGAGAATATTTTTGCCTATGCCAATACAAGCTCCCTTCACGATGAACTGACAACGGTCAAATCCATGGATGATGTCCAAATAGGTGATACCTTCGTCCAAAAAGGAAATCCGATTGGACATGCTATTATTATTGTCGATATAGCCGTAAACCCTAAAAATGGTCAGAAACTGGTTTTAATTGCTCAAAGTTATATGCCTGCACAGGAATTGCAGATTATCAATAATCCCGTTAACAAATCTTTAAGCCCTTGGTACGTCTTGTCTGGCGATGTAATCAGAACACCTGAATGGAAATTCTACCCCCAAAACTTAAAAACTTGGAATTAGCACATCGTTACGTTCGCGGCAAATAGCGGTTTAGATGCGATACGACTTCACTCAACCGAATCACTTTATATACCAGTTTGATGTCTGCTCTGATTAAATAAACCGATTTCCATGCGAACATATTCAAGTTCTTTCTTGAAAAAGTGCTCTCCCTTAATATGCATTCCTAGTTTTTCATAGAAAGGAACAGCTGCTATACGTGCATCACAAAAAAGCGAAACACCATTCCATAACCGACAAAAGTCAACAACAGATTTGAATAGTGCAGTACCTATACCATTTCCCTGAAACTGAGGAAGAACCGCAACTTTTCGAAACTGATAGTGCCCCTCTTCTATCTTAAACACAGAGATTACCCCTATCAGCTCCCCTGCTATGGTCGCCGCAAAGTGCGTCCCGTCAAAATCCGCATCAATCATCACATCCTTTAACGAGCCTTCCGGATACAGTACCTGCTGACGTAATTTCCAGGTCCTCGTTGCAATAACCTGTTCAATATATAAGCTATCTATTTCCATACTATCCTTACTGAAGAATTTAATTCCAAAACTTCGTACATGCACATCCCCTTAAAAATTCAGATACAAGGTAGGAAATTTAAAAACCCCTTAAAAATATTGATCGCATCGTAAGCTACAAAATCCGAGTAACCTCCTTTATTTCTGATATCATAAATAAAATAATTTGCTATAAATTATCGCAATTGACACAAATAACTAATAATATTAGTACATTTACTAAAATTAACAGCGTTATGTCAGATCGTATAGTTCAAAAACTTAATATTTTAGCCGATGCCGCCAAATACGACGTAAGTTGCAGTTCGAGCGGAAGTAATCGAGCTAATAAAAATAAAGGAATCGGAAATGCCAATCAAGGCGGCATCTGTCATTCTTATACCGAAGATGGACGTTGTGTTTCTTTGTTGAAGATCTTGTTAACCAATCATTGCATTTATGATTGTGCTTACTGCGTATCACGAAAGAGCAATGATATCGAACGAGCGGCATTCACCGTACAGGAAGTCGTCGATCTGACGATCAACTTTTATCGGAGGAACTACATAGAAGGACTATTTTTAAGCTCAGGTATATTTAAAAATGCCGATTATACGATGGAAAGATTAGTGTCCATCGCTAAAAAATTACGTTTGGAACATAAATTCAATGGCTATATCCACCTAAAAACCATTCCTGGAGCAAGCGATGAGCTCGTCCATGAAGCTGGATTGTATGCCGACCGTTTGAGTATCAATCTCGAGATACCTACAAAAGAAGGACTCAAACTTTAGCGCCCGATAAAAGCCGGGAAGATATGATCATTCCTATGCGCTATCTAAAAAATGAAATTATCAGAACAAATGAGGAACGAAAGATCATCAAATCTACACCGACATTCGCTCCAGCAGGACAAAGTACACAAATGATTATTGGTGCTTCCGGCGAATCAGATAAACATATCATCCAGACCGCACAGCATTTTTATAAAAATTATCATTTAAAACGTGTCTACTATTCAGGCTATGTACCCATCTCCTACGACAAGCGCTTGCCCGAAATTGGCACTGCAGTTCCTATGGTACGCGAAAACAGACTGTATCAGTCCGATTGGCTCATGCGGTTCTACGGCTTCAGGGCAGACGAAATTGTCAATGACAACCATCCCTTGCTAGATCTCGATATCGATCCAAAACTCAGCTGGGCATTACGCAATCAACATGCCTTCCCTGTCGATATTAATAAAGCAGATTATCATTTTATTTTGCGGGTACCAGGTATTGGTGTACAGTCTGCTAAAAAGATCATTCTGGCTCGACGCTTCGGTCCATTGCGCCTCGAAAACCTGCAAAAGCTAGGAGTAGCCACCAATCGGGCAAAGTATTTTATTACTTGTCTCGGTTTTCAACAACTCTATGCGGACAAGCCTGGATCCCATATCAAACAATATATTCTGGCACAATCCAGCAGTAAGTACATTAAAAACGACAGTCAACAATTAACCCTTTTCTAAGATGTTAAAAACACTGAACTACGATGGTACCTGGTCAGGACTAATGACATGTGTCTTTTGCTCCTTTGAGTACAAATGGCAGATCGGCGCTATACAGCAACATGCTTCATCTAGCCAAACGGGCCTCTTTACTGCTCCAGAATTGATCAGCACAGATAATGAAAAAGCCAGACGCGTACTCCTCGGTCTTGAAAAGAAAATAAGTCTTCAGGGGATCCAAGAACTTTATTATGTTCATCTTTCAGAAATCAAAGATCGAGAACTTCTGATACTGCGAAGTATTATTTACTATTTTAGATCAGAAACCAAAGCCAATCAAAACTATGGCCATGACGATATCTTACAGATAAAAAAAATTGTTCGCTCTGTTTCCAGAGAAAGACACCGGGTAAAAGCATTTGTCAGATTTCAAAAAATGAAAGATGGTTTATATTTTGCTAATCTAGAACCTGATTTTAATGTCCTACCACTAATTGTGAAGTTTTTCAAAGAACGCTATGCAGACCAAAAATGGCTTATCTATGATCTGAAGCGAAAATATGGTATATACTATGATTTAATGGAAGTAACAGAAGTTAAATTCAGCGATACTTTAGCTAAAAATCAAATCGAAATTCACTTAGACGAAGAAGAATCACGCTACAGTGATCTCTGGAAAAACTACTTTGAATCAGTCAATATCAAGGAACGGAAAAACACAAAACTACATGTTCAGAGTCTACCAAAACGTTATTGGAAATATTTAAATGAAAAAAATTTGTTATAAAAATCTTATTTTTAAAAAACCAAAGGCAGAAATTAGCTGTTTATTAAATTAAAAAGAGATGACTATAAAAAACATTGAAAACGAAAAAAAGGGTCAAATAATCGCAGAAATCGATGGTAAAGAAGCTGGTTTGATGGAATATACCTGGGCTGGAGAAGACAAATTCATTATTGATCATACCGAAGTACACCCGGAATTTAACGGCAATGGTGTCGGCAAAAAGATGGTACTCGAAGCTGTTGATTATGCCCGCAAAAAAATGCGAAGATCATGCCCCTTTGCCCTTTTGCAAAATCTGTATTTGATAAAACTGAAGCATTTCAAGATGTATTGTTTTAAAACCTGCTTTCAGGTTTCAAAACAGTTCTGGTTATAAAGTTAGAAATATCGAACTGAAAGTAATCAAATGCGAAAAGTGCCTACACCTTGATAACCGAATCTGGCAGTGTAAGAGCAAGAGCCAGAATAAAAATTCAGCGATCATAAACGATAAAGGAACAATAGTATAAAACATAAAAATGCGCTTTTGAAAAAATCAAAAGCGCATTTTTTATATGATTATAGAGTTTTTAGATTAAACTACAATATTGATAATCTTCCCTTTAACAAAAATAAGCTTTTTCAATGCTTTACCGTCCATATAGCGCTGTACATCTTCATTGGCCAGAACAACTTCTTCAACAGCTTTTGCGTCTAGATCCAATGCCAACAATAAGTTCATTTTCATCTTACCGTTTATCGATACCGGATATGCAAATTCCGATTCCACTAAATAATCAGCAATAAATGTCGGATAAGTCGCATACGAGATCGATCCAGCTTCTTTACCCAATAACGACCACAGCTCTTCCGAAATATGCGGTGCATAAGGCTGAAGTACAACAACCAGCTGTTCTAAAATAGCACGTTTATTACATTTAAGATCAGTAAGCTCATTCACACAGATCATAAAAGCTGAAACCGACGTATTGAATGAAAAACGTTCAATATCATCCTCCGCCTTTTTTATAATCTTATGCAAAGCTTTATATTCCGCTTTTGTAGGTTCCACATCCGATACATTAAAGTTACCTTCAGCATCATGGAACAAACGCCATACTTCTTTAAGAATTTGTAAACACCTTCAATACCATTCGTATTCCAAGGTTTTGCCTGTTCCAACGGACCCAAAAACATTTCATACAAACGTAGTGTATCTGCACCATAAGCTTCGATAATATCATCAGGATTGACAACATTGAACTTTGATTTAGACATTTTCTCCACTTCCGTTCCGCAGACATATTTACCGTCTTCCAAAATAAATTCAGCAGCGGCATAATCTGGTCTCGACGCTTTAAATTTCTCCAGATTCAGCACATCGTTAACCACAATATTAACATCTACGTGTAATGGAATCGTGTTGTACTGATCTTTCAAACCATAAGAAACATACGTATCTGTTGCTTTTCCTTCATCGCCTAATAAGCGGTATACAAAATTAGAACGTCCCTGGATCATCCCTTGATTGATCAGTTTTTTGAAAGGCTCTTCCTCATTGTGGAAACCTAAATCTTTCAAAAATTTATTCCAGAAGCGTGAGTATAGCAAGTGACCTGTAGCATGCTCAGAACCACCGATATATAAATCAACAGCTTTCCAATAATCTACCGCTTCTTTCGAAGCAAAAGCTTCTGTGTTCTGAGGATCCATATAACGGAACCAGTACCAAGAAGATCCGGCCCATCCTGGCATTGTACTCAATTCATACTCGTACTGATCTTCGTATTTCCAGTTTTCCGCACGTCCCAAAGGTGGTTCACCCGTTTCAGTAGGTAAGTATTTGTCCACCTCAGGCAATAACAAAGGAAGCTCTTCTTCCTTTATTAAGTAAGGCAATCCATTTTTGAAATAAACGGGAACCGGTTCACCCCAATAACGCTGACGACCAAAGATCGCATCACGCATCCGGTAGTTAATTTTAGCTTTTCCTAATTGTAATTCTTCCAACTTTGCAATTACAGCTGCCACACCTTCCTGGTAGTTCAAGCCGTTCATAAAATCAGAGTTGATATATTTACCATCCTTATTTCCATCCGCTTCCTCTTCGATCTGCTGCGAGTCAGAAATCTTGACAATCGGTAGATCAAAATGCTTTGCGAACAGATAATCACGTTGATCGCCCGAAGGAACAGCCATTACAGCACCTGTACCGTAACTAGCCAATACATAATCAGCAATCCAGATCGCAACATCCTCTCCCGTAATCGGGTGTTTGGCATATGAACCTGTAAACGCACCCGACACCGTTTTTGTATCAGACATTCGGTCCAGTTCCGATTTTTTACTTGTTTTATCAATATATGCAGTAACTGCAGCCTGCTGATCAGCAGTCGTTAATTTTGAAACCAATTCATGCTCCGGAGCCAATACTACAAATGAAACACCAAATATTGTATCGACACGGGTGGTGAACACTTCAATATTCGTCTCCAACTGTGGAACTGGAAATTTCACTAATGCACCCACCGATTTACCGATCCAATTACGTTGCATCTCCACCAAAGGCTCTGGCCAGTCCACAAGCTCCAGACCACGCAACATACGGTCAGCATAGGCAGTGATACGCATCGACCATTGCATCATTTTCTTCTGCTCCACCGGATGACCGCCACGCTCAGAAAAACCATTGATCACCTCGTCATTCGCCAGCACTGTCCCTAATGCTGCGCACCAGTTCACGGTACTTTCACGTAAGTACGCAATACGGTATTTCAACAACTCACGCTGTTGTTTTTCTTCGTCAAAGGCAAGCCATTCCGCTCCTGTAAATGTTAATACATCATCATCAGAAACAGCATTAATTCTCTCTGAACCAGTTTTTTCAAAACGACTAATTAAAGTATCGATTAACTCTGCTTTATCCGAATCATTGTTATACCAAGAATTGAACAGTTGCATGAAAATCCATTGCGACCACTTATAGTAAGAAGGCTCGGAAGTACGTACCTCTCTGCTCCAATCAAAAGAAAAACCAATGTTATCCAATTGTTCACGGTAACGGTTTATATTTGCCTCAGTCGTAATCGCTGGATGTTGTCCCGTCTGAATGGCATACTGCTCAGCAGGTAAACCGAACGAATCATATCCCATAGGATGCAAAACATTAAAACCTTTTAAACGTTTATATCTTGAAAAAATATCCGAAGCGATATAACCAAGTGGATGACCGACGTGCAGTCCAGCTCCAGAAGGATAAGGAAACATGTCTAAAACATAATATTTCGGTTTTTCATGTGTATCCGCAGATTTGAATGTTTCATGATCGGCCCAAAATTTTTGCCACTTTTTTTCTAACGATTTGTGATTGTACTCCATTTTTGTATTGAGGAATTTTGTAAGACTTGCGAAATTACGATTTTAATAGCGAATTGTAAGAAAAGTTTTGTAGTTTAAACAATAAATGATAGTATTGAAAAGTTAATTACAAAGGATATAGCGAATTTTCATACTTCCGCAAGAAAGTTATTACAAGAATAATTCGAATAAATCCCCTCAAATCATTACTTTCGCAAATAAATTTTTATTGCTTATTATGTCAGAATACGAATCAAGCACGCAAAAAAGAAAGACAAAATCAGTTTACGTCTCTACTGTTATCAGTATAGCTCTAGTCCTTTTAGTGACTGGATTGCTAGGTTTATTACTTGTTCACGCAAAGAATCTATCGAAATACGTAAAAGAAAACATCGTACTCAATGTCATCGTTAACGATGGCACCAATGAAGGAGATGTACTTTCACTGCAAAAGGATCTAGAAAAAGATAAGTATGTCCTACGTACAGAATATATTAGCAAAGAACTAGCTGCAAAATCATTGAAAGAAGATTTAGGCGAAGACTTTGTACAGTACTTAGGCCACAACCCACTGCTTCCTTCTATTGACGTATACATGAAAGAAGATTACGCCAATTCGGATAGTATCAAAACCTTTATAGACAAAATATCACGCAACACCCGAATCAAAGAAGTGGTTTACCAAGAATCGCTTATCGATATGGTCAATAAAAATGTACGCATTATCAGTATTGTAGTATTGGCGTTTGCCGCGATCTTATTAGTGATAGCAGTAGCCCTCATCAACAATACCATCCGTCTGGCGATCTATTCACAGCGGTTCCTGATCAAAAGCATGCAATTAATAGGAGCAACCAAAAACTTCATCCGTAAACCATTCATCACCTACGGTATTATTCATGGACTATTGGGCTCGCTTATCGCCATCCTATTATTAATATTCACACTGAAGTTTGCACAGCAGCAGATTCCAGAACTGGTATTTTTAAGAAACTGGTACGAATTTGCCGCGATCTTTATCGTGGTCATCGCAATCGGAATTCTAATTTCTGGCTTAAGTACATACTTTGCCGTAACCAAATATTTAAAAGCAAAATCTAACGATTTATACAGTTAAAAATGGCTCAAATCAAAAAATCTGAAACGACAAACAAAGGTGCTTTTGTTTTCGGAAAATTGAATTATCAATTATTTATTGTTAGTATCATTATCGTTATCATCGGTTTCCTGCTTATGAGCGGTAATACAGATATCTATAGTTTTACTAAAATCACGTTAGCTCCCATCGTCATAGTACTTGGTTTTGCATTGGGTTTTGTAGCCATTCTTTACAAACCAAAATCTAAATAAAAGTAGAATTACACTATGTCCTTATTTGAAGCCATCCTTCTAGCGATTGTAGAAGGATTAACTGAGTATCTTCCGATTTCATCTACAGCCCATATGGGCTTTACTGCAGCCTTAATGGGTATGCAGGAAAGTGAATACCTCAAAATGTTCCAGGTGTCTATCCAATTTGGCGCCATCCTATCCATCGTAGTTCTCTACTGGAAGAAATTTTTCGACATCAAAAATATCCAGCTGTATTATAAACTAGCTATTGCTGTTATTCCGGCATTGGTTTTAGGAAAACTACTGGACGATAAGATCGAAGCCGTATTAGGCAATCAAATCGCTATTTCAACCGTCTTGGTATTAGGTGGTGTTGTCCTGCTATTTGTTGACAAATGGTTCAAGAATCCAACCATCTTGGATGAAAAAGAGATTCCGATTAAGAAAGCATTAATTATAGGTTTTTGGCAATGTCTAGCATGATGCCAGGTACTTCCCGTTCAGCAGCATCTATTATCGGTGGTTTGACGCAAGGATTAGACCGTAGAGCAGCAGCAGAATTTTCATTCTTCTTAGCAGTTCCGACTATGCTTGCTGTAACAGTTTACTCCGTATTTGTAAAAACATGGGGCGAAGGAACAGCACATGCGCAGAAAGGTTATGAGATGATATTTGCCAGCAATGAAAATATCATCGTCTTTATTGTCGGCAATGTTGTCGCATTTATAGTCGCTATGATCGCAGTTAAATCATTTATTACCGTCTTAACCAAATACGGATTTAAACTCTGGGGCTGGTACCGCATTATTATTGGTATTGCTTTATTAGTATTCTTTTGGAATAACTAATACTTTGACGCTACGCTTACTTTTACCCGCTATGGTGAAAAATAATATGAGTACCTTTGCAAAAAAATACAAAATCAGCTTGACTTTGTTTTACTAAAATCTTCTTTTAACGAGATTCAGCAAATAAAACAAAATCAATGATCTAGTGCAATTGAACTAATGAATGGAAAATAACGAGAAAGATCAAATAGAAAAGGTATTTTCATTTGCCGAAGGACAAATGTTACTGATAGATAAGCCACTGACCTGGACTAGCTTTGATGTGGTGGGGAAAATTCGTAACTCCATTAAACCATTAAAGATAAAAGTAGGCCATGCAGGTACATTAGACCCGCTAGCTACCGGTTTACTAATTGTATGTACAGGTAAATTCACAAAAAAAATAGACAGCTATCAAGCTGAAGATAAAGAATACACAGGAACCATTACCTTAGGTGGTACTACCCCTTCTTACGACCTGGAAACAGAAGTTGATGAAACCTTTCCGATCGATCATATTTCGGAACAGATGATCCACGATACAGCGAAAACCTTCGAAGGAGATATCGACCAATATCCACCAGCACATTCAGCAATCAAGATAAACGGAGAACGTATTTATGAAAAGGCACGCCGTGGCGAAACAGTCGAGTTAAAAACACGTAAAGTCTCCATTAACAGCTTTATCATCGAAAAAATAGAAATGCCGGTCGTTCATTTCAGAGTATCATGCAGCAAAGGAACATATATTCGTTCCCTGGCGTACGATTTCGGAAAAGCGCTTAGCAGTGGTGCACATTTAAGTTCACTAAGAAGAACGAAAAGTGGCGATTACCAAGTTGAAAATGCTTGGAACCTAGAAGAATTAATTCAAAAAATAAAGGCTCACAAAGAAATTAGTATCACAGAACCTCAATTGTAACGATTGATTTCTATTGATTAATTTCTAGAAAAATATTTCATTAAATGAAAATTTATAGAAGTTTAGATGATTTTAAAGCATTGGAAAATGCAGTTGTTACCATCGGTACATTTGATGGTGTCCATATCGGTCATCAAAAAATATTAACTCATCTAAAAGAATGCGCTAAAAAAATTAACGGTGAGACGGTATTATTAACCTTCTACCCTCACCCTAGATTAATTATCAATCCGGATGATGACAGTTTACGTCTTATCAATGATATAGAAGAAAAAGTGAGCCGACTATCTGAATTGGATATCGACCATTTAATCATCACACCGTTTTCACGCGATTTCTCAAACCAGACACCTGAAGAATACATCAGCAATGTACTGGTCGGAAAACTCGGCACAAAGAAAATAGTGATCGGATACGATCATCATTCGGGAAAGATAGAAGTGGAAGCTTAAAAGATCTGCAACAGTACGCTGATATTTTTGACTACTCGGTGGAACAAATCCCCGAACAGGACATCAACGACGTTGCAGTATCGTCAACACGTATACGCCTTGCACTGATTACCGGCGATATCAAGACCGCAAACCTTTACTTGGGCTATCCTTTTGAATTAACAGGAACAGTGATCCGCGGGGACCAAATCGGCCGTACAATCGGTTTTCCGACTGCCCAACCTGCGAGGTGCACGAACAACACAAATTAATTCCTGCATACGGTATCTATGCTGTTGAAGTTCATATTTTCGATCATTACAAAATATTACCACAGGCGAA